>CAYLJK010000213.1:0-5184 GCA_964383975.1 uncultured Gemmatimonadales bacterium
CGCGCTTCGACAGCTGGCTCGCGGCGTTCGACGCCCGACGCTACCTGCGCACCAGCCTGACCTCGGCCGTGGCCCTGCGGGGCCTCGTGTACCTCTCGGGCGGCGAGCGGCCGACCCGGGTGGCCATCGGCGGGACCTGGGGGCTGCGGGGCTATCCGCGCTTCTCGTACATCACCGGATCGCGCGCCCTGATGCTCAACGCCGAGTGGCGCTTCCCGGTCACCGATTACCTTTCGCTCGGCTTCCCCTTCGGCGAATGGCGCATCCCCGGAGTCCAGGGCGCCGTCTTCGCGGATGCCGGCCGGGCCTGGACGCCGCGTTCGGCGTACCGCGCGGTGATCGGGTCGTACGGTATCGGCCTGCGCATGAGCGTGGCGTTCCCGCTCGTGTTGCGCTTCGACGCGGGGTGGCGGTACGGCCGCGGGAGCGCCTACGGCGTGCCGCTGGACTATCGGAGGAAGCGGTTTGCGGACCTCTGGTTCGGTTTCAACTACTGACGCGGCCCGGCGCGCGATTGCCGCCCTCCGCCGCCATTCCTACATTGCGCTGCTGGGGCTTCCCGCGTGCCCCGGACCGGCCGCGGTCGCGCCGTCCGGGCCGTTCCTCCCGGCCGACGAGGCGGCGTTCCTCGCCTTCGCACGGCGCACGCTGCCGGCGGGCCCGGAGCTGGTGCGCTTCAGCTGGCGTTCGGACGACGGCCGGCTCCAGCTGGCGGGCAGCGGCGCAGCGCGCCTGGCACCGCCGGACTCGCTCCGCGTGGACATCGCGGCGAGCCTCGGGGTCGGCCGGGCGACGCTCATCCTGACCGCGGATCGGACCGACGCCCGGCCCGAGGAGTTGGTGCAGCAGGTGGTACCCGACCGGTTCGCGTTCTGGGCGGTGCTCGGCGTGATGCGGCTGCCGCCCGGCGCCGTCGCGGTCGAGCACCAGGAGGACGGCGACCGGCACCGGTGGCGCGTGCGGGACCGCCTCGGGCGGCTGACGCTGTTCGACGTGCAGGACGGCGCGCTCCGCGCCGTGACGCGTGAGGTGGACGGGCGCATCGCGAGCACGCTGGCGCTGCGACGGCGCACGGACGGCTCGCTGGAGGGCGCCCGGCTGACGGACGTGGCGCGACAGGCGCGCCTCGCGATCACCATCACGGCCCGGGAGGCCAGTGGACCGTTCCCACCCGAGATCTGGCGGCTCGGCCTGTAGGGCGCTGGCGCTGCTGCTCGGGCTCCTGGCCGCCGGGTGTCTCTACGGCTTCCAGGGCGGCGGGCTGCCCGCGCACCTGAGGACCGTGGCGGTGGTCCCGTTCGACAATCGCACCGGCGAGCCGCAGCTCACGCTCGAGGTGACGGAGGAAATCCGCCGCGCGGCGGAGGGTCGGCTCGGGCTCCGGCCGGCGCCCGAGGCGGATGCCGACGCCGTCGTCCGCGGGGAGATCACGCGCTACGAGCCGGACCAGCCGCTCGCGTACTCGTCCGACCAGGGCCGGGTGGACGTGACGCGGCGGCAGGTGCAGATCACGATCTCGGTGGAGATCGTGGACCAGCGCCAGGGCCGCACCCTCTGGCGCGGCTCCTCCATCACGGCGAGCGGCGAGTACGCCCCGCCCGAGGAGGCCGCGGGCCGACGGGTCGCCATCCAGAAGCTCGTGACGAGCTTCGTCGAAGGAGCGCAGTCCCAGTGGTGATGCATCGTCGGGGTGACCGCGAGAGCGGGAAGATCCGGCTGGGGTGCCTCTTCTCCCTGCTGATCGTTGTGGCCGCGCTCTACTTCGGCTTCCAGTTCCTGGAGGTCCGGTTCCGCTTCTACCGGATGCAGGATACGGTGAACGAGCAAGCCTCGTTCGCCCCGGTGCTCGACGACGCGACGATCCGCGCGCGCCTGGCCGCGCGGGCCGACAGCCTCGGCATCCCGCTCGGCGCGCCGCGGGCCTGGGAGGTGCGCCGGGTCCGCGAGGGCACCACCCGCATGATCGTCATCCGCGGCGAGTACCGGGACTCGGTGGTGCTGGACCTGCCGGGGGTCCGCAAGGTGTGGCGTTTCACCTTCACGCCCTCGGCCTCCGAGCCGTATTAAGCGCCGGCCGGCGCCGCGCCGCGGCGATGTCCACCGTCCCGCGCCCGGCGGCGGGACGCGTCCCGACCCCCTGACCGCGACGGTGACCGGTGAGCCGACCTGACGGACGCGCGAACGACGCGCTGCGACCCCTCACGCTCGAGCGCGGCGCCAACCCCTACGCCGAGGGGTCCTGCCTGGTGCGCATGGGCGGCACCCTTGTGCTGTGCACGGCCTCGGTGGAGGCGGGCGTCCCCGGGTGGCGGAAGGGGAGCGGCCTCGGCTGGGTGACGGCGGAGTACGCGATGCTCCCGCGCGCGACCCAGCAGCGCACGCCGCGCGAGCGCGCCGGTCCCGGCGGCCGCACCCACGAGATCCAGCGCCTCATCGGCCGCAGCCTCCGGGCGGCGCTGGAGGACTTCGCCTTCGGCGAGTTCACCATCCGCGTGGACTGCGACGTGCTCCAGGCCGACGGCGGGACGCGCACCGCGGCGATCACCGGCGCGGCGGTCGCGCTCGCCGACGCGTGCGCGTGGCTGGCGCGGAACGGCGGCGCCAGGGACCCGTTCCGCCGGCTCGTCGCCGCGGTGAGCGTCGGCATCGTGAACGGGGAGCCGGTGCTCGACCTGCCGTACATGGAGGACCGCGACGCCGAGGTGGACGCGAACATCGTGGTCGCCGAGCCCGACCGCCTGGTGGAGGTGCAGGGGACGGCCGAGCGCGCCACCTTCGCCCGCGCGGACCTCGACCGGCTCCTCGACCTCGCGATGGGCGGTGCGGCGCGGCTGTTCGCGCTCCAGCGTGCCGCGCTGGGGCGGTGAGGTGAACCGGCTGCTGCTCGCCACCCGCTCGGCCGACAAGGCGCGGGAGATCAAGGCGATCCTCTCGGGCGCCGGGTGCGCCGCGGAGGCGGTCTCCCTGGAGGATGCGCGCGTGCCCTGGAGCTCGGCGGAGGAGCGCGTCGAGGAGCACGACTCCTTCCTGGCGAATGCCCGCGCCAAGGCCGAGTACTTCGCGCGGCTGACCGGCCTGCCGACGGTGGCGGACGATTCCGGCATCGAGGTACTCGCGCTGCTGGGCGCGCCGGGCGTCCGCTCGAGGCGCTTCGCGCCGGGGGCGGCGTCGCTCTCCGGGAAGGAGCTGGACGACGCCAACAACCGCGAGCTTGTGCGGCGGCTCCTCGGCGCCGACGAGGCGCGCCGCCGTGCCAGCTACGTCTGCGTGGCGGTCTTGCTGCGCCGCCCGTTCGCGCCGCCCGAGGCGTTCACCGGCCGCTGCTGGGGCCGGGTACTGGAAGCTCCGCGCGGCACCGGCGGCTTCGGGTACGATCCGCTCTTTTGGTACGAGCCGCTGGGGAAGTCCTTCGGCGAGCTGACGCCGGAGGAGAAGCACCAGGTGAGCCATCGTGGCGAGGCGTTCCGGCAGGTGGCGGCGGCGCTCGCCGCACGACCCCTCACCGGGTAGCGCGTGGGGGGCGCGCTCTCGCCCCTCGACCTGCTGGTCGTCGGCACCTACCTCGCCGGCGTCCTTGGCCTTTCGTTCGCCATCGCGCGGCGGCGGCGCACGGGCGGTGAGTGCTTCCTCGCGGGCCGCGGGATGCCTGGTCTGGTTCTCGCGATCTCCATCCTGGCGAACCAGGCGAGCGCCCTGAGCCTCGTGGGCGCGCCGGCCTTCGTCGCGCTGTGCCCCGACGGCGGCCTGCGCTGGCTGCAGTACGAGCTGGCGCTCCCCATCGCCACGCTGGCGGTGATCGTCCTCCTCCTCCCGTCGCTGCGCCGGCTCCAGGGCGCCTCGATCTACGCGTTCGTGGAGGAGCGTTTCGACCGCCCGGCGCGCCGCGCGGTGGCGGGGGCGTTCCCGCTCTCCCGCCTCTCGCCCTCGGCGTCGTGCTCCACGCCTCCGCCCTCGTCGTGGCCCACGCCCTCGACTGGCCGGTGGACGTCGCGATCGTCGCCCTCGGCGTCTTCGCTCTCGGCTACACGGGCCTCGGAGGGATCGTGGCCGACATCTGGAGCGACGTGGTCCAGTTCATCGTGCTGTGGGGCGGCATCCTGGTCGGCGCAGGCGTCGTCCTCGCGCGGCACGGGAGCGCCGCCCTCGCGGCGGTACCGCCCGACCGCGTGCGCGCGCTTGTGCTCGACGGGCACGCGGCGGTGGCGTCGCCGTTCGGCTTGTGGCCGATGCTGGTGGGCGGTCTCTTCCTGTACGTGTCCTACTACGCCTGCGACCAAACTCAGGCGCAGCGGCTCCTCACCGCGCGGTCCGACGCGGCGGCGGGGCGCGCGCTGCTGCTGAACGGGCTGTTGCGCTTCCCGCTCGTGGCGAGCTACTGCGGTTTCGGCCTGCTCCTGGCTGGCCTGCTGGTACGCGACTCCGCGTTCGCGGCGGTGATGGACGGACGGCCGCTGGACGATCTCGTCCCGGTCTTCATGATGGCGGAGCTGCCGGGCGGCCTGCGGGGGCTGTTCCTGGCCGGCATCCTGGCGGCGGCGATGTCGTCCGTGGATTCGGCCCTCGACTCCCTCGCCGCGGTCACGCTCGAGGACGTCGCGGGGCGCGACGCGGCGACCATTCGGGTGGGGATCGGGCGGCTCGTCAGCGTGAGCTGGGGCGCGTTCGCCGTGGGCTCGGGCCTGCTCTTCGCGCGGGCTGGCGGCGGCGTGCTGGAACTGATCAACCCCGTCGGATCGGCCTTCTACGGTCCGATCCTGGCGGTCTTCGTCCTGGGCGTGACGGCGCCGCGCATCACCGGCCCCGGCGTGCCGGCCGGCCTCGCGGCCGGGCTGACGGTCAACGCGGCGCTCGGCGCGCTCGTCGCGGGGCTGCCGTGGCTGTGGTGGAACCTCGCCGGATTTCTCGTCGCTTGCGCCACCGCGCTCGCTGCGGGGCGTGCGCGTCCGCGGTGGCCCGCCGTCCCGGCCGGCGCTGGAACTGACGCCGTGCTCCTCGGTGCCGCGTTCGCGGCGATGCTCGCGGTGCTCATCGCGCTGCCGTGGATGCTGGGCGCATGATCCGGAACCGCGCGCCTCTCGGAGGCACGGCGCTGCGTGATGCGGCCCTCGCGATCGCCGAGGCGGCGCTCGAGGCCGTGGACACCGCGGCGGCAGTGCGCCGCTCCGTGTCCCGCACGGGTTCCGG
>CAYLJK010000214.1:0-5173 GCA_964383975.1 uncultured Gemmatimonadales bacterium
TGACGTTGTGGATGAGCGGGATGTGCTTGTCGCCGATCCCCTGGATGTTGTGCTCCCCGAAGCCGTTCTCCAGCATCGTCGGGCACTCCAGCGCCTCGGCCGCGATGATGCGCGTGCCGTGGCTCTCCTTGAGCCGGTCGCCAGCGCCGAGCGTCCCCGCCGAGCCCGAGGCGGAGACGAAGGCGGCGAGGCGCAGCGCCGCATCGCGCTCGCGCAGCCGCTCGAAGAGATGCTCCAGCGCGCGGCCGGTGCACAGCCAGTGCGCGAGATGGTTCCCGTACTCGGCGAACTGGTTGAGGACGACGTTGGCCGGATCGCGCGCGAGCGCCGCGCACACGTCATAGATCTCCTTGA
This sequence comes from uncultured Gemmatimonadales bacterium, assembly GCA_964383975.1. GTDB lineage: Bacteria > Gemmatimonadota > Gemmatimonadetes > Gemmatimonadales > JACORV01 > DASXPG01. Next base: position 355 of record CAYLJK010000214.1, read on the forward strand.
CGTTGCTCTCGGTGCCCGGTGTCCGGACGATGTCCTCCGGACGGCTCACCCACTCCTCCAGCCAGCGGAACCGCTCGGCGCTCATCCCCTCGGGGAGGATGGCGACGCCGCGGCACCCCATGATGCGGGAGATGGCCACACCGCCGCGGCAGTAGTTCCCCGTCGAGGGCCAGAGCGCCTTCTGCCGCGTGGGGTCGAAGCGACCGGTGACGAGGCGCGGCGCGAGGCAGGCGAAGGCCGCGAGCACCTTGTGCGCTCGGATCATCGGGAACCGGTCGCCGAGCACGACGACGATCGGCGAGGGCACCCCGGTCAGCGCTTCCGGCAGGACCACGTGCTCCGGCATGGCGGCGACGCCGGTGCGGGCGGCGTCGTTGTACCAGTGCACGCGGAAGAGGTTGTGCGGGTCGGCCGCATCCGGGTCCACCGCGGCGAGCCCGGCGCGCGCGTCCGCCGGGATGGCGGCGGGGTCGGCCAACTGAGCGAAGGTCGGGAGCCGCACCTGGAACTCGCGGCAGCGGGCGACGGCGCGGTCGTACGCCGCGCGGTCGGCGAGCGTTGTATCGAGAATCGGGTTCACAGGTCCGCCATTCGCGCCCAGAGGCGGGCCGCCTCGGCGGCGGCCTCCGCGGCGATGGAGTCGTGATCGGGCGGGGCCGCAGGGTCCGGCTGCGGGACGACGCCGAACCGCTCGGCGAGGAGCGCGTGACCGGCGTCGGGACGCGCGGCGGCGGCCGCGAGGTCGTCGCCGTGCGCCGTCGCCTCCTCCAGCAGGGCGGCGACCTCGGCGTGGCGATCGGACGGCCAGCCGTCGGTCCCGAGGGCCACGCGGCTGCTGGCGCGCAGCGCGCCGGGATAGCCGACGCGGTTGCCGCGATTGGACCTCGGGTTCTGCACGATCCAACAGCCAAGCGTCGCGGCGCGCCGCACCTCGGCGGGACCGAGGTGCACGCCGTGCGCGAGGATCGAGCCCGGCGGCAGGGCGTCGAGTGCCTCGAGGCGCTGGAGCGGTCCCGGCCAGCCGCGCCGCCGGGCGTCGTCCACGTCGGCCATGTCCTCGGCGACGTGCACGTGCAGGACCGTGTCCAGCTCGCGGCACAACACGCCGGCCTCGCGGACCGTCTCGTCGCTCAACGTGAACGAGGCGTGCAGGCCGACCACGCCGCGCACGAGCGGCCTCGTGTTCGCGGTGATGAAGCGGCGGCACTCGGCAAGCCCGCGCTGCGCCTCCTCGCGTCCGCCGTTGCGCTCCGTGGCGCCGAAGCAGAGCACCGCCGGCATCCCCAGCTCCTGGCACGCGTCGGCCAGCACGTCGAGCGAGCCCTCGATGAACGCCGGCGACTCGTGATGGTCCACCAGGCCAACCGTGCCGAGCCGTCGCGCTTCCGCGACGTAGTGGCGGGCGGCGGCGCGCAGGGCGCGTTCGTCGAGCGCACGGTCCAGTCGCCACCAGATGCGCTCGAGGATCTCCAGGAAGTTCCGCGGCGGCGCGTCCGGCGCCGGCATCCCCAGCGGCGCGAGGCCGGAGTAGAGATGGGTGTGGGCGTTGACGAAGCCGGGGGAGGGCGCGGCGGGCATGCGTGAATGTGCGACAGGAGGCGGGGGAGCGGGAGGGCCGCGGGGACCCCCGCCCGCGCGCGGCCGCACCGCGGACTCCCGTCTCCGTGCGCCCGCGGGCCGGCGCGCCGGTGCCCGTCTCAGCCGCCCCCGAGGCCCCGCCTCACCGCGAACGGATCCTCCCCATCCAGCCCTCGTATGCGCCGGCTCACCGCGCGGAACAGCCGCCGCAGCAGCGCGAACCGCTCCCGGTCCTCGGGGCGCGGCCGCGAACGGCGCGACTCGGCGAACACGACGAACGGCGCGGCGACCTCGGCGAGAGCGCGCGGCACGCCGTTCTCCTTTTCCCATACCCACGCGGCGTGGATGGCGGCGCCCAGAGCGGCGCCTTCGCCCTCGACCGGCACCGTCTCGGTGCCGAACACGTCGGCGACGGCCTGGCACCAGGCCGGGGAGGCGGCGAGGCCCCCGGTCAGCCGGATCTCGCGTGCGTGCACCGGCATCCGGGTGTAGCCATCATGAAGGTTGAGGATGCAGCCCTCGAGGACGAGGCGGCAGAGCACGTCGCGTTCGACCGACGCCGGATCGAAGCCGAAGGCCACCGGCGTGGCGCGCGGCAGGTCCGGCGTGCGCTCCCCCACGTACCATGGGAGGAGCACCGCGCCGCCGGCCCCCGGCGGCACGCGCGCCACGGCCGCGTCGAAGTCGGCGTGGGAGAGGCCCCACCGGCCGAGCAGCGCGTCGTACACGTTGGCCATGTTGGAGACGCACAGCAGGGAGAAGTGCCGCCCCGCCCCGTCCCGGTAGGCCGCGATCTCGCCGGACGGATCGAGATACGCTTCATCGAGGATGGTGCAGGCGGTGCCGCTCGTCCCCAGGCTCACCGTGACGATCCCCGGCTCGACGTTCCCGGTGCCGACGGCGCCGCACATGTTGTCGCCGCTCCCGGCGTCCACGCGGCAGGACGGGTCGAAGCCGTAGCGCTCGACGAGTTGCCGCCCCACGGCGCCGATGGTGCGGTCCGCGGGGCGCAGCGGCGGGAGCTTCGCGCTCAGGTCCGGGGCGATGGCGTCCATCACCCGCCGCGACCAGCGCTCCGTCGCGGGATGCCAGAGTGCCATCCCGGCGGTGTCGCCGGGCTCGAGCGCGGCGACGCCCCCGTCCGGGCCGCCGGTGAGCCACCAGTTGACGTAGTTGTGGACGACCAGGAGGGTCGCCGTCCGAGCGTACACATCGGGCTCGTGGCGGACCAGGTGCAGGATCTTGGGGGCCGTGTACCCGGTGCGCTGCGAGTTGCCGACCTCCGCGAGCATCGCCGCCGGCCCGCCGACGGCCGCCGTCAGGAGCCGGCACTCCTCCGCCGTCGAGAAGTCGTTCCAGAGCTTCGCCCGCGGCCTGGCGAGCGTGCCGTCGGCGGCGAGCGCCACCAGCCCGTGCATCTGTCCGGACACCGAGATGCACCGGATGCGGGGACCAAGCACATCCGCGCCTCCGTGCCTCCGCGCCTCCGTGCCCACCCTCGCGAGGAGCAGCTCCACCGCCTCGATCCACATCCGCGGATCGGCCTCCGAGACGCCCTCGCCGAGCCCCGGCACGGCGCCGCCGACCGTGCCCCGGTGCGGCAGGTCGGCGTCGTAGTCCACGCGGTCCACGTGGACGACACGGCCTGCCGCCGGCTCGATGACGACGAGCTTGCACCCCTGGGTGGAGACGTCGAGACCCGCGACGAGCGGCGCGGTCACAGGTGCTCGATGAGGATCTCCTCCAGCTCCCCGCGGTGCGCGGCCGGCTGGAGGTGGCAGGCCAGGATCCGCTCGTGCGGGAGCCGCGCCACGCGCTCGCGGAGCCGGGTGATCGCGCGGATGTTCAGTTCCACCGCGCGAGTGACCGGCATGTTCTCCGGGTTGATGTCGATGCCGAACCAGCCGCGGTAGCCGACAGCCCACAGGGCGTAGAGCAGCGCCTCGGTCTCGTGCGGGTTCACGACCCCGACGTTGTTGTCCTGGTCGTAGTTCCCGTCCGGCTGGCTGTTCCAGTGGGTGTGGGCGAGTCGCCCCTCCATCGCGACCAGCGAGAACGCCGCGGGGAGCATCTCGAAGCCCATCTTCACGTGACCCGTCTCGGGGTTGAGCCCGACGAGGGCGTGCCCCTCGGCGAGGAGCCGCCGGTTCTCCGGGTGCGTGAGCCGCGCCTCGATGCGCTGCGCCGCGAGGATCCCCTCGGCCGTGGTGCGGTAGATGTTGTTGGCCGCCGGCTCGTAGGGCTTCGGCTCGATGGCGACGCGCACGCCGGGGACCTCGTCGAGCACCTCCGCCATCGCGCCCTCGAACCGGTCCCACAACGCCTGGAACGGCGTGCCGTGGAGGTAGCGGTAGCCGTCCATCCCGGGCCAGGAGATGGCGAGGTCCGCCCCCAGCTCGCGGACGAGGCGCAGCGCCCCGACGGCGAGGCGCTGGGCGTGGTCGCGCACCGCCGGGTCTGGGTTCGAGAGGCTTCCGAACTCGAAGCGCCGGTCGAAGAAGTGCGAGAAGGGAACCGCCGCCAGGCGGATCCCGTGCGCTTCGCGCAGGCGCCGGTAGCGGGGGGCGTTGTCCTCGTTGACCTCGGCTGGGTAGTGCGCCTCGATCCCCGTCACGCCGAGCGGCGCCATCGCCGCGGCCATCTCCAGCCGCTCGGCGAGGGTGGCCTCGGGAACGAAGCGCTCGTGGAAACGGCCGCCGCCGGGCGTGAAGGTCCAGATGCCCACGGAAAAGCGCAGCGGGAGCTCGGCGCGCAGGTTCGCGAGCATCCGCTGCGGGTCGCGCGCCAGCCGCTGGTCGCGCAGGTCCTGGAGGTGGTACGGCATCGCCCGCTCCCGGTGCGTCTCCGCTCCATCCTCCCCCCGCGGAGCCCGTTCGTCAACTCGCCGGGTTGCCGGCGGGGCCCTCCGTGGCGTAGGATGGCGGTCCATGGGGACCTTCGCGCCGCTGGACTGGCTGGCCATCGCCGCCTACTGCGCCGTGCTGGCGGGGGTGGCGTGGTGGGTGATGCGCCGGCGTCAGGACACCGCCGCCGACTACTTCCTCGCGGGTCGCCACGTCGGGTGGTTCGTCGTGGGCGCCTCGATCTTCGCCTCCAACATCGGCTCCGAACACCTGGTCGGCCTGGCCGGGTCCGGGGCGACCGACGGCGTCGCCATGGCGCACTATGAACTCCATGCCTGGTGCCTGCTGGTTCTGGCGTGGGTGCTCGTCCCCTTCTACATGCGATCCAAGGTCTATAC
>CAYLJK010000215.1:0-5158 GCA_964383975.1 uncultured Gemmatimonadales bacterium
CGCGATGAACCCGAGGACGTGGTGCTCACCGTGGCCGACGACGGCCGCGGCGTGCCGGCGGGCCTGGCGGACGACCTCTTCGAGGCCGGGGTCTCGACCAAGACCGGCGGCTGGGGGCTCGGCCTCGCGCTCACGCGGCGCATCGTCGAGGAGGGCCACGGCGGCCGCGTGACGCTCGAGCCAGTGCCGAGCGGGGCTTGCTTCGCCATCCGCCTGCCGCGCCGGGAGGGCGCCTGATCCGCGTCCCGCTGAACGAGGCGCAGGCCGAGGCGGTCGCGCACGGGGAAGGGCCGATCCTGGTCCTGGCGGGCGCCGGGTCGGGGAAGACCCGCGTGCTGACGGCGCGGCTCGCGCGGCTCATCGCGGAGGCGGGCGTCGCCGCGTCCCACATTCTCGCCGTGACGTTCACCAACAAGGCGGCGGCCGAGATGCGGCACCGCGTCGCGGCGCTGCTGGGCCGCGAGCCCGACGGGCTGTGGATCGGGACGTTCCACTCCATGTGCGCGCGGCTGCTGCGCCGCGAGGCCCCACACCTTGGCTTCACCCGCACCTTCACGGTGTACGACGAGGACGACAGCGAGGCGCTGCTGCGCCGCGTGGTGGACGACCTCGGCCTACCGCCGAAGCTCTACGGCGCGCGCGGCCTGCGGCACGAGATCTCGCGGGCGAAGAACGCGCTCACGGACCCGGAGGCCTACGCCGCGGCGGCGGCCGACCCCTACCACCAGAACGTGGCGCGCGTGTACCAGGCCTCGGTGGCGGCGCTGCGGCGCGCCAACGCGATGGACTTCGACGATCTGCTGCTGCACCCGCTGCGGCTCTTCGCCGAGCGGCCGGAGCGGCTGGCGTGGTGGCGGGGGCGGTTCCGGTTCCTCCTGGTGGACGAGTACCAGGACACGAACCGGGCGCAGTACTTGTTGCTGCAGCACCTGGCCGGGGAGCACGGCAACCTCTTCGTCGTCGGGGACGACGACCAATCCATCTATGGCTGGCGGGGCGCCGACCTGCGCAACATCCTGGAGTTCCAGCGCGACTTCCCCGGCGCGAAGCTGGTGCGGCTGGAGGAGAACTACCGTTCGACGCGACCGATCCTGGAGGTGGCGAACCGCGTCATCGCGCCGAACACCGGGCGCATCGGCAAGACGCTGCGCACGCGGCGCGGCGACGGGGAGCCGGTCACCGTGGTGCGCGCGGCCGACGAGCGGGACGAGGCGGAGTGGCTGGTGCGGGAGTTCGCGCAGCGCTCGCGCCGCGCCGAGCACGCCTTCGAGGAGATGGCGGTACTGGTGCGGACCAACGCGCAGACGCGCGCCTTCGAGGAGGAGCTGCGCCGCAACGCGATCCCGTACCGAGTGGTCGGGGCGGTGAGCTTCTACGAGCGGCGCGAGGTGAAGGACCTGCTCGCGTACCTGCGGCTGTGCGTGAACCGCGACGACGACGCGGCGTTCCTGCGCGCGGTCGCGGTGCCGCGCCGCGGCATCGGCGAGACGAGCCTGGTCGCGCTCCAGGCGGCGGCCCGGCAGTGGGGCTGGTCGCTGCACCGCGCGGCGGCCGCGGCGGGCCGCATCGCGGACCTGCGGCCGAAGGCGCGCGAGGCCCTGGAGCTGTTCGCCGCCGACGTGGACGCCATGGGCGCCGCGCTCGCGCCGCTCCAGCCCGCCGAGGCGCTGCGCGGCCTGGTGGCCCGCCTTTCGTACGACCGCTGGCTCCTCGAGGAAGACGAGACGGGGCCGGAGCGGCTCGAGAACGTGAACGAGCTGATCAACGCGGCCGCCGCGTGGTCGGAGGAGTGGGGGGCGGCGGGGGAGGACGACGGCATGCCGCTGGAACGCTTCCTGGCGCAGGCCGCGCTCACCACCAGCGCCGAGGTGGTGCAGGGGGACCGCGGCGTGACGCTGATGACGCTGCACGCGGCGAAGGGACTGGAGTTCCGCGTGGTCGCCGTGGCCGGGCTGGAGGAGGGGCTGTTCCCGCTCGCGCGGGCCGAGACGCCGGAGGCGGTGGAAGAGGAGCGGCGGCTCTGCTACGTGGGCATCACGCGGGCACAGGACAAGCTGTACCTCTCGCACGCCACCGCGCGGCGGCGCGGCGGCACCATGCTGCCGGCGTTCCCCTCCCGGTTCCTGGGGGACGTGCCGCCGGCGCTCGCTGAGGAGCGGGTCACGCGCCCCTCCTGGAGCGTAGCGCGCGAGGTGCGCCGGCCGCCCCGCACGCCGGTGCGCCGCGGCCTGGCGCCGCTGGCCCTCACCGCTGCGGCCGAGGACGACTTCCCGGAGGCGCCGGACGACGCCCCGCGCTACGCCATCGGCGAGCGAGTGAAGCACCGGCGCTTCGGCAGCGGCACTATCCGCCAGGTGGCGGGGCGGGGCCGCGACCTGAAGGTGGCGGTGGAGTTCGACGACGCGGCCGTGGGACTGAAGCAGCTGCTGGCGGCGTACGCCGGACTCGAGAGAGAGTGGGAGTGACGGGCCCGCGGCCTGAGGATCGCGCATGAAGGTGACACGCTCCCAGGTCCAGCGGATCGCGGAACTCGCCGAGCTGCACGTGGACGACGCGGCGGCCGCACAGCTCGAGGAGCAGATCACGCGCATCCTCGACTACGTCGAGCGGATCGGTGAGCTGCCGCATGAGGACACCGTCGGGGACCCGCGCGCGGTGCGGCTGCGCCCGGACGTGCCGGCCCCCGACCCGCTGGTGCGCCCGCCGGTCGAGTGGGCGGCGGCGATGCGCGACGGGCTCTTCATCGTCCCGCGGCTGGGTGACCTCGACCGCGGCGAGGACGCGCCGTGACGGACCTGCGCTCGGCGGCGACCGCGGCGGCGGCGCGCATCGCGGCGGTTGAGGCGCGGGGGCTGGGCGCGTTCCTCGAGTGGTCGGCCGGGCAGCTGACGGCGCAGGCTGAAGCGCTGTCGCCCTCCGCGGCCATCGGGCCGCTGGCGGGGCAGGCCGTGGCGGTGAAGGCGAACATCGCGGACCTCTTCCACACGACCAACTGCGGCTCGCGCATCCTCGAGGGATGGCGCTCGCCGTTCGAGGCCACCGCGGTACGCCGGCTGCGCGAAGCGGGAGCGATCGTCGCGGGGAAAACCAACTGCGACGAGTTCGCGATGGGCTCCTCGACCGAGTACTCGGCGTACGGCCCGAGCCGCCACCCGGTGGACCCGGAGCGCGTCCCCGGCGGGTCCTCCGGCGGGAGCGCCGTCGCGGTCGCGTCCGGCGCGGTGGACCTCGCGCTGGGCTCCGAGACCGGCGGGTCGGTGCGGCAGCCGGCGGCGTTCTGCGGGATCGTCGGCATCAAGCCAACGTACGGACGCGTGAGCCGGTACGGCTTGGTGGCGTTCGGTTCCTCGCTGGACCAGATCGGAACCTTCGGGCGCGACGTGCGTGGCGCGGCGGCGCTCCTGTCGGTCATCAGCGGGCGGGACGACCGCGACGCCACCACCCTCGACCGCGTGCCGCTGCCGCCCCCCGAGCCACCAGGCTCGCTCGCCGGCACGGTCGTCGGGGTGCCGCGCGAGTACTTCCCCGAGGGCCTGCACGCGGGCGTGCGCGCCGCCTGCGACCGGGCGCTCGCCCGGCTGCGCGAGTTGGGAGCGGAGGTGCGCGACGTCTCGCTCCCGCACACCCGCTACGCTATCCCCACCTACTACATCATCGCCCCGGCCGAGGCGGCGTCGAACCTGGCGCGCTACGATGGGGCGCGCTACGGGGGGCGCGCGGAGGCGGATGACGTGCGGGCGATGTACCGCCGCACTCGTGGGGCGGGGTTCGGAGCCGAGGTGCGGCGCCGCATCCTGCTGGGGACCTGGGTGCTGAGCGCGGGCTACTATGAGGCGTACTACGGTCAGGCGCAGCGGGCCCGCGCGCGCATCCGCGCCGACTTCGAGGCGGTGTTCGCCTCGGGCGTGCACGCGCTGTTCACACCGACGGCGCCGACGCCGGCGTTCCGCTTCGGGGAGAACACGGCCGACCCGCTGGCGATGTACCTCTCGGACATCTTCGTCTGCACGGCGAACCTGGCCGGGGTGCCGGCGCTCTCGCTCCCCATCGGCCGCGACGGCGGGCTCCCGCTGGGCGGGCAGCTGCTGGGGCCGGTGGAGGGGGAAGCGACGATCATCCGCATCGCACTCGCCCTCGAAGCGGCGCTCGACGCCGCGGCGGAAGTGCGGTGACCTGGGAGACGGTGATCGGGCTGGAGGTGCACGTCCAGCTGCTGACGCGCACCAAGATGTTCTGTGCCTGCCCCGCCTCGTACGGGGAAGCGCCCAACACCAACGTCTGCCCGGTGTGCCTCGGCCTGCCCGGCGCGCTCCCGGTGCCGAACGCGGTGGCGGTACGGCTCGCGGTGCGCGCGGCGTACGCACTGGGCTGCACGGTGCATCCACGCAGCGTCTTCGCGCGCAAGAACTACTTCTATCCCGATCTGCCGAAGGGGTACCAGATCTCGCAGTTCGAGGAGCCGCTGGCCGAGCGCGGTCGGCTGGAGATCCTCTCGCCTGAGCGCGGGCCGGTGACGGTGGGCATCACGCGGCTCCACCTCGAGGAGGACGCCGGCAAGTCGTTCCACGATCGCTGGCCGGGCGTGACCGCGGTGGACTTCAACCGGTCGGGAGTGCCGCTGATCGAGATCGTGAGCGAGCCGGACCTGCGCTCGCCGGCCGAGGCGCGGGCGTACCTCGTGGCGCTGAAGCAGCTACTGCGGTGGCTCGGCGTGAGCGACTGCAACATGGAGGAGGGGTCGCTGCGGGTGGACGCGAACCTGTCGGTCCGCCGCCGCGGCGCGCCGCTCGGCACGCGCACCGAGGTGAAGAACATGAACTCCTTCTCGGGGGTGGAGCGCGCGCTTCAGATCGAGCGGGAGCGGCAGGTGGGGCTCCTCGAGGGCGGCGGGACGGTCGTCCAGCGGACGATGACCTACGACGCGGCGGCGGGCGTGGTGCGGCCGATGCGCGAGAAAGAGGAGAGCCACGACTACCGCTACTTCCCGGATCCGGACCTGCCGCCGCTGGTGCTGAAGGCAGCGTGGCTGGCCGAGGTGCGCGCGGGGCTGCCGGAGCTGCCGGCGGCGAAGCGGGAGCGGTTCGCGACGCGGCACGGCCTGACACCGTCGCAGGCCGGGGTGGTGACGGTGACGGCGGCGGTGGCCGACCACTCCGAT
>CAYLJK010000216.1:0-5156 GCA_964383975.1 uncultured Gemmatimonadales bacterium
AGAGTGCGGCGCATCGCGGCCGCGGTCAGGCCTTGGTGGAGGTGAGCGCGCGGAACCGAAGGCGCTCGTTGTCGGGGGCGACGTCCACCTCGATCTCGTCGCCGCGCGCGAACTCGCCGACCAGGATCTTCTCCGACAGCGGGTCCTCCACGAACCGCTGGATCGCGCGCTTCAGCGGCCGCGCCCCGTAGTGCTCATCGTAGCCGTGCGTCACCAGGAAGTCGGTCGCCGCGTCGGTGAGGCGCAGGCTCAGCTCCTCGTCGCCGAGGCGCGAGGAGAGCTCGCCCAGCAGCACGCCGACGATCCGGGTGATGTGCTCCCGCGTCAGCGGGTGGAACACGATCACGTCGTCCAGGCGGTTCAGGAACTCGGGGTTGAACGTGCGCTGGATCTCGTCCTTGACCTTCTCGGCCATCCGCTCGAACTGCCCCTCGGGGCCGGCCTGGACGAACCCGAGGCCCGGACCCTTGGTGATGTCGCGCGCGCCGACGTTCGAGGTCATGATGACGACCGTGTTCTTGAAATCGATCACCCGGCCGTAGTTGTCGGTCAGCCGGCCCTCGTCGAGCACCTGGAGCAGGATGTTGAACACGTCGGCGTGCGCCTTCTCGATCTCGTCGAGCAGCACCACGGAGTACGGCTTGCGCCGCACCGCCTTGGTGAGGGCGCCGGAGTCCTCGTAGCCCACGTAGCCCGGGGGCGCGCCGATGAGGCGTGAGACCGAGAACTTCTCCATGTACTCCGACATGTCCACGCGGACCAGCGCCTGGGGGTCCGCGAACAGGAACCGCGCCAGCGCGCGCGCCAGCTCCGTCTTCCCGACGCCCGTGGGCCCGCTGAAAATGAACGAGCCGATGGGCCGGCGCGGGTCCTTGAGCCCCGCGCGTGAGCGCCGGATGGCGCGCGCGATCGCCGTGATCGCCTCGTCCTGGCCGACCACCGAGCGGTGCAGCTCCTCCTCCATGCGCAGCAGGCGCGAGCTCTCAGCCTCCTGGAGCCGCGTGACCGGGATGCCGGTCCACCGCGAGACGATGAAGGCGACCTCCTCCTCGCCGACCACCGGCCGCTTCGTCTGCCGCTCCTGCTCCCACGCCTCCTGTGCCGCGAGGATCCGCCCCTGCAGCTCCCGCTCCTGGTCGCGCAGCGCGGCCGCGCGCTCGAAGTTCTGGTCGCGGACCGCCGTCTCCTTGGCGCGGTTGATCTCCTCGAGCTTCGCCTTCAGCTCCGCGACCTCCGGCGGCGGCACCTGCGCGCCGATGCGGGCCCGCGCCCCCGCCTCGTCGATCACGTCGATCGCCTTGTCGGGGAGGAACCGGTCCGTGATGTAGCGCTCAGCCAGCCGGGCGGCGGCCACGAGCGTTGGGTCCGGGATCGAGATGCGGTGGTGGTCCTCGTAGCGCTTGCGCAGCCCGCGCAGGATCTCGACCGTCTCGTCCACCGACGGCGGCTCGACGATCACCGTCTGGAAGCGCCGCTCCAGCGCCCCGTCCTTCTCGATGTACTTGCGGTACTCGTTGAGCGTGGACGCCCCAACGCACTGCAGCTCGCCGCGCGCCAGCGCCGGCTTGAGCATGTTGGACGCGTCAATCGCTCCCTCGGCCGCGCCCGCCCCGACGAGCGTGTGCAGCTCGTCGATGAACAGCACGATGTTGCGGTTCTGCGCGATCTCGTTCATGACCGCCTTGAGCCGCTCCTCGAACTGCCCGCGGTACTTCGTCCCGGCGATCACCGCCGCCATGTCGAGCGCCAGCACCCGGTGGTCGCGGAGCGCGTCCGGGCACTGCCCCGACGCGATTAGCTGCGCCAGCCCCTCGACGATCGCCGTCTTCCCCACCCCGGGCTCACCGATGAGCACCGGGTTGTTCTTCTTGCGCCGCGACAGCACCTCCATCACCCGCTCGATCTCCGTGTGGCGCCCGATCGTCGGGTCCAGCTCGCCCGCCGCCGCCAGCTGCGTGAGGTCGCGGCAGAAGTGGTCGAGCGCCGGCGTCTTGGACTTCTTCTCTCCCTTGGGCGCCGGCGGCACCGGCGTGCCCGGCGGGGGCGCCGGCTGCGGCATCTCGCTCCCCAGCAGCCGCAGCGTCTCGGCCCGCGCCTGCTCCAGGTTGACGCCCACGTCGGCCAGCACCTGCGCGGCAATCCCCTTCTCCTCGCGCAGCAGGCCGAGCAGGAGGTGCTCCGTCCCCACGTACGAGTGGTTCAACTCGCGCGCCTCGCTCATCGCCAGCTCGAGGACCTTCTTCGCGCGCGACGTGTACGGCAGGTCGGGACCGGCGGCGGCCGCCGCCTTCCCCTTCTTCACGGAGTCCTCGATCTTCTGCTGGATCTCCTCGAGGTCCGTGTTCAGGTTCGACAGGACCGCGGCGGCGACCCCCTCACCCTCCCGGATCAGGCCGAGCAGGATGTGCTCCGTGCCCACGTACTCGTGGTGCAGACGCGCCGCCTCCTCGCGCGCCATCTGCAGGACCTTCCGGACGCGATCGGTGAAGTTGTACCCGTTCATGGCCTCGGACCCGTTCCTCCCTCGTGCCCCGCGCCCCCCGCCCGCGCGGCCTCCTCGTCCAGCACCCGCCGGACGTACGACGCCCGCGCCGCGCGCCGCGCCGCGTCGTCGGCCGTCCGGGCCTCGAGCGCCGCCAGATGCGCGGGCCGCGTGAAAATCAGCAGCTTGTTCAGCGTGTATACACTGAGGCCGGGGATGAGGTTCAGCCCCGCGCCCAGCCGCACGCCCGACAGCAGGTTCATCGTCTCCTCGAACGACAGGCTGCGCGCGTGCCGCAGCAGCCCGTACGCCCGCCACACCTTGTCCTCGAGGATCGTCGGCGCCTCGCGCAGCAACACCTGCCGCGCCTGCTCCTCGTACGCCACCACCTGCCGCACGATCCGGCCCAGGTGGTCCAGCAGTTCCTCCTCCGACTTCCCCAGCGTCGTCTGGTTGGACAGCTGGAAGAAGTTCCCGACGACCTCGCTCCCCTCGCCGTAGAGCCCGCGGAACGTCAGACCGACCTGCGTCAGCCCCTGGAGAACCTTCGCGATCTCCTTGGTCAGGACGAGGCCCGGCAGGTGGATGAGCACCGACGCGCGGAGTCCCGTGCCGGCGTTGGTCGGGCAGGCCGTAAGATAGCCGAACTCCCGGTGGAAGGCGAAGGGAAGCGCGCGTCCCAACTGGCTGTCGAGGCGCTCCAGGGCCCCGTAGGCGGCGCCCAGGGCGAACCCCGATGCCAGCGCCTGGAGCCGCAGGTGGTCCTCCTCGTTCACCATCGCCCCCACCGAGCCCGCCACCAGCACGGCGGACGCGCTCCGCCCCGGCCGCTCCGCCGCCGCCGCCATCAACTCCTTGCTCACCAGGTGCCGCTCGTGCAGCACCTGCCGCTCCTCCGGCGCGAGCTCGTCGAGCAGGAACCGCATCCCGCCCCGCGCCTGCTCGCTGCGCTCCCACGCCGCCTCCACCGCCTCGAGCACCCGCCGGCGGTCCGCCGGTCCCGCCCGCCCCGCGAACGGCTCCCCCACCAGGTTCCGCGCCAGCCGGATCCTGGTCGAGAGCACGACCGTCGAGAGGGGGCCGCTCGCATCGAGCCAGGTCAGCCCGCCGTCGGGGATGAGCGTGAGGTCCATCGCTACTCCAGCACCCGGATGCGGTCGCGCAGTTCCGCGGCCAGCTCGAAGTTCTCGCTCTCGATCGCCCGCCGGAGCTGGTCGCGCAGCTCCACCAGCCGCCGCGCCGCCTGAGCCGGCGACGGCGCCCCCGCCGCCGGCGTGAGCGCCTCCGCCGGCTCGTACACCTCGCCGGCGTGCGTCGCGCTGCCGTGCAGCCGGCGCAGCAGGTCGCGCAGCGGCCCCGCGAACGTCTCGTAGCACCGCGCGCAGCCGAGTCGGCCCGTCTGCCGGAAGTCCCGCAGCGTCGCCCCGCACCCCGGGCACGGCACGTCCGCGCCCGCCTCCGGCGCCTCCGGCGCGCCGCCCTTCCCGAGCGAGGCGAGGAAGTCGAACAGCGGCGTCACCGGCGCGCCGGGCTGCGTGTCGACGCCCTGCGCGGCCGCGCACGGCTCGCACAGGTGCGTGGTGGTCACGGCGTTGTCCACGATCTGCGTCAGGTGGATGGCCGCCTCGCGTTCGCCGCACCGCTCGCACCGCATCAGGGCAGCGCCTCCACCGCGCCCACCGCGTGCAGGCGGCCCTCGGCGAGCAGCAGCGCTCGGTCGGCCCGCTGCGCCAGCCGCCGGTTGTGGGTGACGAGGACCACCGCCGTCTCCAGCTCCCGCGCCAGCCGGAAGATGAGGTCCGCCACCAACTCGCCGTTCGCGTGGTCGAGGTTGCCGGTCGGCTCGTCCGCTAGGACCAGGTCGGGGTCGTGCACCAGCGCGCGGGCCACCGCGCAGCGCTGCTGCTCACCGCCCGAGAGCGCCGCCGGCCGGTGGCTCATCCGCCCGGCCAACCCCACCGCCGCGAGCAGCTCCTCCGCGCGCGAGCGCGCGGCCGCCTCGCCCAGCCCGGCGATCCGCAGCGGCATCATCACGTTCTCGAGCGCGCTGAACTCCCGCAGCAGGTGGTGGAACTGGAAGACGAAGCCGAGCCGCCGGTTGCGGACCGCCGCGAGTGCCGCCTCGTCGAGGGCGCCGAGCGTCGTGCCGTCGAGGACGATCTCCCCGGCCGTCGGCCGGTCGAGGGCCCCCAGCAGGTGAAGCAGCGTGCTCTTCCCCGACCCGCTGGCCCCGACGATCGCCGCCACCTCGCCGCGTGCCAGCTGGAGCTCCACGCCGGTGAGCACGTCGAGCCATCCCGCGTCCCCCGAGGGATAGCGCTTGCGCAGCGCGGTCACGGTCAGCAGCGCGCTCATTCGTGCCGGATCGCCTCGACGGGGTCCAGCGCCGCCGCGCGGCGCGAGGGGAAGACCGTCGCCAGCAGCGCGATCACCAGGCTCGTCGTGACGATCGCCGCGACGTCGAACGGCGCCATGTCCACCGGCAGATGGTCGATGAAGTACACCGAGGCATTCAGCGGGATGACCCGGAAGCGCTCGAGGATGTTGCCGAGCAGCAGCCCGCCCCCCAGCCCCAGCGCCGTCCCCACCACGCCCACGACCAGCCCCTGGGCCATGAAGATCCGGCCGATCTGTGGTCCCGTCATCCCCATCGCCCGCAGGATCCCGATCTCCT
>CAYLJK010000217.1:0-408 GCA_964383975.1 uncultured Gemmatimonadales bacterium
GGAGCAGGCCGTAGGCCCCGTACGCCTCGAGGCCGGCGCACCCGACGAGCCGACCGGCCCGGTGCGCCACCACGAAGCCCGTAGCGAACTGGTCGGCAAGCCCCGCGACCGGCAGGCCGCACGCCGCGACGAGGGCGCGCACGCTCTCCAGATCCTCGGCCACGACGGGCCGGACGGCGACGCCCGAGGGGAGGGACCTAGCCACCGGTGCGGCGATCCACGGCGGCCGCCGCCTCGGCGGCGGGCGCCCCAGCCACGGCGGGGAGCGCCCCGGCCGCGGCGGGCCGGGGCGACCCCCCGGCGCCGGCGGGGGGGCAGAAAAAGAAGTACATACTCATCGGGTCCACCCAGACCGGTTCGAGCCATTATGCTTACGCCGTGGCTTTGACCAAGGTCATTAATAAATAT
>CAYLJK010000217.1:418-5143 GCA_964383975.1 uncultured Gemmatimonadales bacterium
ACGTTGTAGGCGGCCCCGCGCGCCGCCGCCACCGCCAGCAGCGCGGCGACGCCGGCGTCGGAGGCGGCATTGCGGTTCCCGGCGGCCGCCGCACGGGCGGCGAGGCGCGCCACGTCCCGTGCGGCGCGCAGCGTGTCGAGGGGCACGCGGGCCGCGCCGACCAGGGCCGCCTGGATCGCGGCCGTCCGCTCCTCCGGCCGCTCCTTCGGGATGGCGTAGGCGGCGCTGACAGCGCCGTACGCCGCGGCGTCCTCGTCGCCGAGGCGCAGCAGCACGATGCGCAGCGCCTCCGCGCGCTCGAGCAGCTCCCGGAACTCGGCGTCCACCTCCGCGTACTTCTTCCGGCCCACCGTCAGCCGCGCGACCATCGCCGCCAGGGCCGCAGCCATTGCTCCCGCGACGGCGGCGACGGTCCCGCCGCCAGGCGTCGGGGTCGCGGCAGCCACGCTGTCGAGGAACTCCCCGAGCCCCGGGCTGGCGCCGCGACGCACCTGCTCCTCCAGGAGGTGGTCGCGCACGTCGTCGCGCAGGCGGAACCAGGCGCCGGCGGCGGTGTGGATGGCGCGCTCGGGGACGAGCCCGACGATCTCGCTCCAGGCGACCTCGGCGCCCATCGCCCGCGCAGCCGCGGCCACCGCGTCGTACACGGTGTGCATCGCCGTGGTGTCGAGGTCCACGAGGTTCATCGAGACCTGCGGCTCACCGCCGACGGTCATCCCCATCGCCTGCACGGCCGGCAGGCCGCCCGACGAGGCGCGCACCCGCTTCGCAATGGCCTTCGCCGCAGCCTCGTCGCAGCCCCGGAGGTAGATGTTGTACGCCACCAGGAACGGCCGGGCGCCCACGGCGGTCGCCCCCGCGGTGGGGTGGATGCTGGACGGGCCGAAGTCGGGGGCGCGTGCCGCGTCGGTGCCGATCGCCTCGCGCAGGCCCTCGAACTCCCCCTTGCGGACGTCGGGGAGCCGCTCGCGTTCGGGCCGCGTTGCCGCGCGGCCGTAGAGGAAGACCGGGATCCCGAGCTCGTCGCCGAGGCGCTGGCCGAGCCGGCGGGCGAGGGCGATGCAGTCGTCCATCGTCGTCCCGTCGAGCGGGACGAAGGGAACGACGTCGGCCGCGCCCATCCGTGGGTGCTCGCCCGCGTGGCGCGTCAGGTCGATGCGGTCCCGCGCCGTGCGGACCGAGCGGAAGGCGGCTTCGACCGCGGCGTCGGGCGGCGCCACGAACGTGAATACACTGCGGTGGTGGTCCGCATCCGCCTGCTGGTCGAGCAGGCGCACGCCGGGCACGGACGTGATCGCCTCGCGCAGGGCGGCGAGCACCGCGGGGTCACGGCCTTCACTGAAGTTCGGGACGCATTCCACCAGGGCCGGCATGGCACTCAGGAGCTGGGGTTCTGGGGATCGAGGCCGGGGCACGCGGGTGCGTCAGCGCACCGCCAGCGTCGTCAACAGCCATGAATGTAGCGATGGATTGCCCGCGACGACGGAGGAGTGGCTGAGGACGTCGGCGCGCCCGGCGAGGTCGGTCACCACGCCACCGGCCTCGCGGACGAGGAGCGTGCCGGCCGCCACGTCCCACGGGGCGAGCCGCAGTTCCCAGAACCCCTCATAGCGGCCGGAGGCGACCCAGCACAGGTCGAGCGCGGCGGAGCCGGGGCGGCGCAGCCCGGCGGCGCCCGCGACCACGGCGGCGAACTGTGCCTGGTACGTGTCGAGCTGGGCGATGTCGCGGAACGGGAAGCCGGTGCCGATCAGGGCGTGGCGCGGATCGGTGACCGGTGAGACGGCGATCGGGACGCCGTCCTGGAGGGCGCCGCCCCCTGCGACGGCCGTATAGCGCGTGTCGGCGGGGACGTGATGGACCAGCGCCGCGACGAGATCGCCGTCCACGGCCGCGGCGATCGAGACCGCCCACACCGGGAAGCGGTGCAGGAAGTTCGTGGTGCCGTCGAGCGGGTCCACGATCCAGACGAGCCCGCTTGGGAGCGGCCCCGGCGAAAGCTCCTCGCCCACGACCGCGCTTCCGGGGACGGCTGCGGTGAGCGTTTCCACGATGAGCCGTTCGGACTCGCGATCCACCTCGGTCACGAAGTCGGCGCGGCCCTTTTCGCCCCATTGCCCGGGCCGCACCCGCCCCTCCTGTTCGCGCAGGAAGGCGGCTCCGCGATCGGCCGCAAGTGCAGCAGCGGCCAGCAGTTGCGACGTGTCCACGTTCACTTGCTCCACCCCCGGCCGCACGGTACCTTGCGGCCCATATGTCGCGCGTCTTCAGCGGGATCCAGCCCTCGGGCGAACTGCACATCGGAAATTACCTCGGCGCCGTCCGGAACTGGGTCGCGCTCCAGGATCAGTTCGAGTGTGTGTTCTGCATCGTGGACCTGCACGCCATCACCCAGCCGTACGATCCCGCGCAGCTCGCGGAGCGGACGCTGGAGATGGCGATCGGGCTCCTCGCCGCGGGCCTCGACCCCGCGAAGTGCACGATCTTCGTCCAGTCGCACGTCCCGCAGCACACGACGCTGATGTGGGCGCTCACGACGGTCACGCCGCTGGGCGAGCTGGAGCGGCAGACGCAGTTCAAGGACAAGGCGTCGCGCTTCGAGAGTATCCCGGCCGGCCTGCTCAACTACCCCGTCCTCCAGGCCGCGGACATCCTCCTGTACCGTGCGGACCAGGTACCGGTGGGCGAGGACCAGCTCCAGCACCTTGAGCTGGCCCGCGAGATCGCCCGGCGCTTCAACGCGCGTTTCGGCACCGAGGTGTTCCCGGAGCCGCAGGCGGTGCTGACGGGCGCCACACGCATCCTCGGCCTCGACGGCCAGGCGAAGATGTCGAAGAGCCTGGGGAACACGATCGGGGTGCTCGACAGTTCCGCGACGATCTGGGAGAAGCTGCGGCCGGCGCTGACGGACCCGGCGCGCAAGACCCGGAACGACCCGGGGACGCCCGAGGTGTGCAACCTCTACCGCCTGCACCAGTACTTCTCGCCGCCGGCGACGGTGGCCGAGGTGGCCGAGCGGTGCCGGTCCGCGGGGTGGGGGTGCCTCGACTGCAAGCGGGTGCTGGCGGACCACATGGCCGCGGCGCTCGGGCCGATCCGGGAGCGGGCGGCGGCACTCCAGGCGCGGCCGGATGACGTGCGGGACGTCCTGGCGCAGGGTGCGGCGCGGGCGCGGGCCATGGCCGACGTCACGCTGGCGGACGTGGCGCGCATCATGGGCTTCCTGCCCCCCGGCGTGTAGATTCGAGGGACCGGGAGGCCCATGGAAAAGATCATCCAGGCGGCGGTCGAACGCGGCGCGTCGGACCTGCACATCAAGGCTGGGGACGTGTTCCGGGCGCGCATCGACGGCAAGCTGGTCCCCCTCACGAAGCAGCGGCTGACCCCCGAGCAGACGAAGGCGATCGCGCTGCGGTTCATCCCCAACGAGGACGACCGGGCCCGCATCGACCGGATCCAGGACTACGACTGCTCCTGGGGGGCGCCGGGCATCGGCCGGTTCCGGGTCAACATCCTGCGGCAGCGCTCGTCGTTCATGATCGTGATGCGGGTGATCCCGTTCGAGGTGCCGACGTTCGAGCAGTTGCGGCTGCCGACGGTCCTCGCCACGGTGGCGTCGGCCGAGCGCGGGATGATCCTGGTGACGGGCGTGACCGGGAGCGGGAAGAGCAGCACGCTCGCGGCAATCGTGAACCACATCAACCGCACCGAGCAGAAGCACATCGTCACGCTCGAGAACCCGATCGAGTTCCTGCACCGCGACGTGAACAGCTCGCTGACCCAGCGCGAGATCGGGACCGACACGGAGAGCTTCCGCTCCGGGCTGCGTGCGGCGCTGCGGCAGGACCCGGACGTGATTCTGATCGGCGAGATGCGGGACAGCGAGACGATCGACACCGCGATGAAGGCGGCGGAGACGGGGCACCTGCTCCTCTCGACGCTCCACACGCCGGATGCGACGACGACGATCAGCCGCGTCATCGCGATGTTCCCGCCGGAGGAGCAGACGATCGTGCGGGTGCGGATGGCGGACGCGTTGCACGCGGTCGTCTCGCAGCGGCTGCTGCCGCGCAAGGATGGGCACGGCCGGGTGGCGGCGCTCGAGATCATGATCGTGACGGCGGCGATCCGCGACCTGATCGTGGACCCGGCCCGCACGCCGGAGATCCGCGACTACATCGCCGAGGGGCGCGAGCAGTACGGCATGCAGACGTTCGACCAGCACCTGATGGATCTGGTCCAGGACGGGACCGTGGACTTCGCGACGGCGCAGGCCAATGCCACGAACCCCAGCGACTTCGAGCTGCAGATGAAGACCCTGCGGCGCCGCTCCCAGATGGCCGGGAAGGCGCCGGCCCAGCCGGCGGCGGAGGCACCGCCCCCGCCCGCGGACGACCGTCCGCTGGGCTTCACCGACGACCTCTCGGGCATGCTGCAGCCGTGAGGCCGGACGGCCTCCACGGGGTGCTCGCCCCGGTCTGCACCCCGTTCGACGCGGAGACGCAGGAGCTCGCGCCGGTGCTGTTGCGCGAGGCGGCGCGGCAGTTGCTGGCTGACGGCCTGGACGGGCTCGTCGTCGCCGGCTCGACGGGCGAAGGGGAGCTGCTCGACGAGAAGGAGAAGGCGCAGCTGGTCGAGTGGCTGCGTGACGTGGTGCCGGACGATCGCTGGTTGGTCGCGGGCGCCGGCGCCGAGGCGACGCGCGCGGCCGTGCGCGCGGCGAAG
>CAYLJK010000218.1:0-5112 GCA_964383975.1 uncultured Gemmatimonadales bacterium
GTCCCAAGGGTCGGGCTGTTCGCCCGTTAAAGCGGTACGTGAGCTGGGTTCAGAACGTCGTGAGACAGTTCGGTCTGTATCCGTCGTGGGCGCAGGAGGATTGAGGGGTCCCGACCTTAGTACGAGAGGACCGGGTCGGACGGACCGCTCGTGTACCGGCTGTCACGCCAGTGGCACCGCCGGGTAGCTATGTCCGGACGGGATAACCGCTGAACGCATCTAAGTGGGAAGCCTTCCCCAAGATGAATCCTCCCGGAGCGCAAGCTCCCTGAAGGGCCCTGGGAGACCACCAGGTAATAGGCGGCAGGTGTACAGGCGCGCAAGCGTGTCAGCCGAGCCGTACTAATCGCCCGTGAGGCTTGATCTCTCCCTCGGAGTGATCGCCTCACCCATGTCACCGTGCATCAACGGAACATACGTCGATCCGCTGGAGCGTCCGGACGCTGCATCCACGTGCGCCCGCATGCTTCAGCGCTTCGACCGGTCATCGGCTGGCGACCAGCGCGCTGGGGACACACCCGTTCCCATCCCGAACACGGCAGTTAAGCCCAGCAGCGTCGATGGTACTGCCGACGGACGTCGGTGGGAGAGTAGACCGCCGCCAGCCTCCCCTGCGAAGCCCCGTCCTGCGTGAGCAGGGCGGGGTTTCGTGTTTCGGCGCTGCGGTGCCTCGTCCCCGACCGTCACAGGTCCCGCGGCAGCAGCCGGGGCCGACCCTCGAGCGTGACCGCGCTCACGCCTCGCCCCTCACCGAGTCATCCATCACGCCCCACCACTCACAACTTATCTTTCGGCCCATGCCCCGCTGCGGCATCGTCGCCCTCGCCGGCAGGCCCAACGCCGGCAAGTCCATGCTGCTGAACGCGCTCGTCGGGGAGCCTCTGGCCATCGTCTCCCCCAAGCCCCAGACCACGCGTGCCCCGGTGCGCGGCCTGCTCACGGACGCCGAGACGCAGATCGTGTTCGTGGACCCGGCCGGACTCCTCGACCCCGTCTATCCCCTCCAGTCCGCGATGCTGCGAGCGGCCGTCGCGGCGCTGGAGGACGCGGACGTGGTGCTCTACCTCCACCCGCTCCCGGAGGGACCTGCTCCGGCGCTGGCGACGCTTCTCCCGGCGGGCACGCGCGTGCGCGGCGAGGTACTGACGGTGTACACGAAGGCGGACCTGCTGAAGGAGGCACGGCGGCGCGGTGATCCGGAGGCGCCGGGAGCCACCTTCGTCACCTCCGCCGTCGCCAGGCAGGGGCTCGACGACCTGCTCGCGGCGATTCGCGCCCGCCTGCCCGAGGGACCGTTTCTCTACGACGCCGGCGACGTCGGCACGCAGTCTCTCAGGTTCTTCGCCGCCGAGTTCATCCGGGAGGCGGCCTACGCCGTCCTGGAGCAGGAACTCCCCTACAGCCTCGCCGTGGAGATCGACGAGTTCCGGGAATCCCGCACGCCGGTATATATTCGCGCGACCCTCGCCGTCGAACGCGACAGCCAGAAGCCGATCGTCCTCGGCAAGGGTGGACGCACCATCAAGGCGATCGGGACCGCCGCGCGGCAGCGGCTCCAGGACTTCCTCGGTCAGCGTGTGCGCCTGGAGTTGTGGGTGACGGTCTGGCCCAGGTGGCGCCGAGACCCGGCCGCGCTCGCCCGCCTCGGCCTGCCCCTGCCGCCGGAGAGCGAACGATGACACTGCCGAAGGACCTGCTCGAGATCCTCGTCTGTCCGAAGTGCAAGGGCGACTTGGAGTACCGCGCCGCAGACCCGGAGGAGCTCGTCTGCCACGCGTGCCGGCTTCGCTACGCCGTGGACGACGGGATCCCGATCATGCTGATCGATGAGGCGAAGCCGCTCTAGCGCCCTCGCCCTCGTCCTCGCCCTCGGCGGCGTGCCGGCCCGCGCGCAGGCCCCGCCGACGGTCGAAGGCGGTGCGTTCCTCCTCGTGCCGGTGGGCGCCCGCGCCACCGCCCTCGGGCAGGCGGCGGTCGCGGACGGCGGCTCCACCGAGGCGCTGTACTGGAACCCCGCCGGCCTCGCGGCCCTCGCCACCTCGGAACTCGCCCTCCACCACTACACGGCGTTCTTCGGACACGGCGACGCCGTCGTGCTCGGCCTCCGCGTCAACGGCCTCGGCAGCTTCGCGGCCGCGGCCTACGTCGTGGACTACGGGGACCTCGACGTGACCGCGGGCGACCCCGACCCGATCGGCCGGATCACGCCGCGCAACCTGGCGCTCGCCGTGGCGTGGGCGGGCGAGGTGCTCGACGGCATCCTCGCCGGCCTCGCCTACAAGCTGGTCCAGTTCCGGGTGGACTGCTCCGGCGCCTGCGCGAACATCCCGACCGCCGTCGGCACCACCCATGCCGTGGACCTCGGCGTCCAGTGGGCGATCCAGGCTGGGATCCCGATCGTCGTGGGCGCGTCGCTGCGCAACGTGGGGTTCAAGCTCCAGGTCAACAACCAGGCGCAGGCCGACCCGCTCCCGGCCCGGTTCGTCGTCGGCGTGCAGTGGCGCGTCGTGCGGCCGCCGGCCGGCATCGAGGGGCTGGACCTGCGGCTGCTCACCGACGTGCAGAGCGGGGTGGGTGCCGCGCCGGTGGCGCCGGCGCCGCTCGTGGGTGTCGAGGCCGGGCTCGGCTCGAAGGCGCGGGTCCGGGCCGGCTACGCGTTCGTCGAGTCGACGAACCGAGGGCCGAGCCTGGGCGTCGGGTTCACGCTCGGCCGCGTGGTCGTGGACCTCGCCAAGACGTTCTACGCCACCGACGCCGTCGGCGACGAGGAGCCGGTCCACTTCTCGCTGCGCCTGGCGCTGTGAGGGTCGCGGGCACGCTCGCCGTCGTCCTCGCTGTGCCGCCGGCAGCCGCCCTCGCACAGCGCCTGCCGCCGGCCCCGGCGCGTCCCGCCCCGCCGGCCGCGGTCTTCGATCTGCCCGCCGCGAGGCCGCTGATCGAGCGGCCGTGGGTGCGGCCCGTCGCCTCGCTGCTGGTGCCGGGATCCGGGCAGCTGCTGGCCCGACAGCCGCGCGGCGCCCTCTACCTGGCGGCGGAGGTCTGGGTGCTGGCGCAGGCCCTCTCCTCCCACGCGCGCGCCGAGGAGCGGGCGCGCCGCTTCCGCGACCTTGCCTACGACGTGGCGCGGCGGCCCTATGCTACGGTCCGCATTGAGGGTCCGTTCGAGTACTACGAGACGATGGCGGCGTGGGTGGAGAGCGGCCGCTACGACACCGACCCCGGGCCCGGGATCGCGCCGGAGACCGACGAGACGACGTTCAACGGCTCCGTCTGGCGGCTGGCCCGCACCACGTTCTTCGAGGACCCGGACGCGCCGCCGCCGCCCGAATCCCCCGCGTTCCAGGCGGCGCTCCGCTTCTACGCCTCGCGTGCGGTGACGGACCCGTTCCGCTGGAGCTGGCGCAACGCGCGGCTCGAGCAGGATGTCTTCCGGCGGGCCATCCGCTCGAGCGACGACGCGTACCAGGAAGCCACCAACTGGCTCGGGGCGCTCGTGCTCAACCACCTTGCGAGCGCCGTGGACGCGTTCATCAGCGCGCGCCTGCTGGCCCGGAACCGGACCATGCCCATCCTCCGCTTCCGGACGGCGCCCTCAGCGATGATGGCCTCCTGGACCCTGCCGCTCTGACGCCGCCGCGCACGGGCGCCGGCGCGGCTCGTTTGACAGGCCCCCCCAAGGGGCCTAACTTGAAGCGATTTCGGGCTTTGCGAGAGGGCAATACGGTGCGCAAGCGGCCAACGGTCATCTTCTTCACGCCGTCAGGTCGCCCTCTGCCGCCCCTGGTGGCAGCCTGGCTCGCGGCGAAGGGGTTCCCCGCCGTGGCCGTGGGCGACGCGGCGCAGATCGAGTCCATGACGCTGCGGACGCTGCCGACCATGCTCCTCGTGGACGGCAACGGTGACGCGTCCCGCGGACTCGCGCTCACGCGCCGGCTGAAGGCGGACCCCTACTCGGCGATCGTGCCGGTCGCGTTCCTCGAGGACGCGCACGTCGAGGGCCGCGTCCACGACGCCTTCCGCGCCGGGGCCGACGAGGTCATCACCCCGATCTTCGACCCGGAGGAGCAGCGCTCTCGACTCGACGTGCTGATGATCCGCACCGAGCGCAACGTGAGCGTCCATCCCTCCACCCGGCTGCCGGGGACCAACGAGATCGAGCGCGAGATCAAGCGAAGGATGGACGAGGGCGGCTTGTTCGCCGTGTGCTACGCCGACCTCGACCACTTCAAGGAATTCAACGACCGCTACTCCTACAACGACGGCGACCGCGTCATCCTGATCCTGTCGCGGATCCTCCACGACGTCGTGAAGGGGCTGTGCGGCCACGACGGCTTCGTCGGGCACATCGGCGGCGACGATTTCATCCTGGTGCTCCCGCTCGCCATGACGGACCCGTGCTGCGCGGAGATCATCACGGTCTTCGACCTGCTGATCCCGTACCAGTACTCGGACGCCGACCGCCGCGCCGGGTACTTCTTCGGGAAGGACCGCCGCGGCCAGCTGCACAAGGTGCCGTTCATGACGCTGTCCATCGGCATCGTCACGAACGAGCGGCGCCGCTTCTCACACCCGGCCCAGGTCAGCGAGCTGGCGACCGAGATGAAGAGCTACGCGAAGACGCTGCCCGGGTCGGTGTTCGTCATTGACCGCCGCCACGATCCGCTGGCGGCCGAGGAACGCTGAGCATGAATGCCACGTGTCCGACGTGCCAGACCGTCTTCCGGATCGATCCGGCGAAGGTGCCGGCCTCCGGCGTCCGCGCGCGCTGCTCGGTGTGCCGCAGCGTCTTCCCGGTGCGGCACGAAGTGGCCCAGGCGCCGGCTTCGGCACCGCCCCAGCAGCCGGTGATGGCACCGCCGCCACCACCGCCGCCGCCGGTCATGGCACCACCGCCGCCGCCGCCCGCGATGGCGCCTCGCGTGCGGCCGACCCCGCCGCCCGCTCCCGCGCCGGCGCCGCGGCTCTCGATGCCCGCGATGCCGCCGGGCTTCGCGCTGCCGCCGGCACCCGCGCCCCCACCGGCACCCGCGCCCCCTCCGTCGCCGCCGCTGCCGCCGGCACCGGTGATGGCCCCGCCGCCACCACCGCCGCCGCCCGCGCCGGCTCCGGTGA
>CAYLJK010000219.1:0-4738 GCA_964383975.1 uncultured Gemmatimonadales bacterium
GCGAGGTAGTCCTGCCGCGAGGTGTTGGGGAGGAACTGCGCGTAGGTGCGGTTCTCCGCCATCTTCTCGTGGGCGCGGTGGCCGTAGCCGATCACCGGCTCCACCGCCACGGCGCGCTCGCCCCGCAGCGTGACCTTGAGCCGCAGCACCCCGTGCGTTGAGGGATGCTGGGGACCCATGTTGAGCGTGTAGGTGTCGAGCGGCTGGTCGGCGGCGGGGACGATGGGGGTCGTGGTCACCGGACCATCCCCTCCGCCGGCAGCCGCCGGTCGTAGATGGACGGCGGCGGCTCCGTGAAGCTCTTGAGGAGCGGGCGGTACTCCGTCCCGTCGGCCAGGAGCAGCCACCGCAGGTCCGGGTGCCCCTCGAACTCGAGGCCGAAGAACTCCCACGCCTCGCGCTCGTTCCAGTTCGCCGCCGCCCAGATCCCCGTGAGCGACGGCGCGCGCCCGCCCTGCGGCACCCAGACGCGCAGCAGCAGGCGGTCGGCCGCCTCCCAGCGGTTGAAGGTGTAGATCAACTCGAGGACGCCCTTCGCCTCGAGCCGGTCCACGCAGGTCATGGACTCGAAGAAGTAGCCCGCGTCCCGGATCGCCCGCGCCGCGTCCAGCAGGCGCTCCGGCGCCACCCAGCGGTGCTCGGCCTGGCCGAGGATCGGGTGGTCGCTCGGCGCCGGGACCGTGCACCCGCGCTCGTCGAGCGTCCGGGCCAGCTCAGCGGATCCGGGCATGGCGGCGTCCCTTCTTGATCTGCTCCTCCAGCAGCAGGATGCCGGCGATCAGCGCCTCGGGCCGCGGCGGGCAGCCGGGGACCTGCACGTCCACCGGCATGAAGGTGTCCGCCCCCTCGGCGATGGCGTACTGGCCGGGGTAGCGGAACGGCCCGCCGCTGATCGTGCAGCCGCCCATGGCGATGGACCACTTCGGCTCCGGCATCTGGTCCCAGAGCGTGCGGATGACCGGGACCATCTTCCGGCTGATGGTGCCGGCGAGGATCATCAGGTCGGCCTGGCGCGGCGACGGTCGGAACACCGACGCCCCGAACCGGTCCAGGTCGTACTTCGCCATCCCCGTGGCCATCATCTCGATCGCACAGCACGAGAGACCGAACGAGAGCGGCCAGAGCGAGTTGGCGCGGGCGAGGTTCAGCACGTCCTCGACCAGCGCGAACCGCGCGAACAGGCCGACATCCTCCGTGAGGCGCTCGAGCTCCCGGTCGCTCAGCGCCGTCACTCCCATCGGAAGGCTCCCGCGCGCCACGCGTACACCAGCGCCATCCCGATCAGGCCCACGAACACGATCACCTCGAGCGCCGCCTGCCAGGTGCCGAGCAGCCGGAACACGGTGGCGACGGGGAAGAGGTAGATGACGTCCACGGCGACGGCGAGGTAGAGCAGCGCGAAGACGTAATACGAGAGGGAGAACTGCCGCCATGCGCCGCGCTCCGGGATGATCCCGCTCTCGTAGAGCTTGAGCGCGTCCGGCCCGCGGCGGCGCGGCGCGAGGAAGAAGGGCACCACGAGCGTCATCGCGCCGAGCACCACGCCGAGCGCCAGGAACCCCAGGACATACCGGTACTGCCAGGCCGTCTGGCCGTCCATGGTCCTCGCCTGCCGGCTGAGGGGTGGGGGTGATGGAGCGGAAGGGACTTGAACCCTCGACCCCCTGGTTGCAAACCAGGTGCTCTCCCAGCTGAGCTACCGCCCCGCCGCACGCGAAATAACCACCGCGTGCGCTGAAATCAACGCTTCAACCTCGAACGTTCGTTCGCGCCGCCGGCCATGCGGCGCTCCGCATCGGCGTCAGGGCCGCGCGACGCTCACGCCCACCGCCCCCGTGGGCAACAGCGCGTACGCCGTGCCGGCGGCCTGGAGCACCTGGACCCCGTAGCGGTCTGTCGCGCTGACATCGGGCACCGTGAGGCGCGCGATCACGCCAGACAGGAGCGAGCCCCGCGGGGCGATCACGGCCAGGCGGGTCGTGTCGGTGCCCGCCGCGGCGGCGACGACCACCACCGCGGAGCCCGGCGGCGCCGACACGGCGGCGACCGGCCCGACGACGCGCAGCACCACGGCACGGGCCGGCGTCGCACCGGTCACCCGCACGTCCAACGGTCCGGATCGCGGCCCGGTCGCGTCGCCGCACGCCGCGGCGAGCACCGCCACGGCCGCCCTCACCATCCGACCGTGCCGGGTCATCGTGCCCTCCCCATGATGCGCGCGAGCGTCGCCGCGTCGGGCCGCACGCCAGTGCGGTCCCACCACGCCGTCACGTCGCCGACGTCGAGCGTGCCGTTGCCGTTGCCGAGCAGGTCGAGGTAGCGGATCTCGTCCGCCGTCAGGCTCGTGCCGCCGAGCAGCAGCTGATCCGCCACCGCCGCCGGCGTCAGGCTGGGCGCGGTGACCACGAGCCGCAGCGGGAGGTCCAGACTCTGGGCGCCCGACGCGACCCGGACGCCGAACGCGAACGTCGAGTCCCGCGACGGGATGCCGCTGAGCACGCCGTCCGCGGACAGCTGGAGTCCCGGCGGCGGCACGCCGAGGGTGGTGAACACCGGAGGCGAGCTGCCGCCGGTCACCCAGAGCGTATCCGCGTACGCAGCCCCCATGACGGCCGGGCGCAGCGTGGTGTCCTGCACCACCAGCGGGACGAGGAACCGCGCCAGCACCGAGAAGGGCCGCCGCATCACGACCCGGAGCACCGACGCGGAGGCCGTGGTGTCGCCCGACCACCCCGAGAACACCGCGCCCGCGGCGGGAGCCGCCGTGAGCTGCACCGTGTCCTGCTCGGCCACGTACGCGCCGCTCGCGACCGCCGCCTGGACGGTGCCGGCGCCGTCCGCCTGGTACGCGAGGCGGTACTCCCGACCGACCTGAGCCAGGACCGTGCCGCCGCCCGGTCCGACGGCGGCGACGTGCGAGCGCTCCTGGCCGTCCGACCAGGATCGGAACACGTAGCGCGTCCGTTCGTCCGGACCGTCCTGCACGGAGTCCACCGAGACGGTCACCGTGTCCGGCCCCCCGAAGACGCCGCGGAACACGCGGTACGGGGTACCCCGCACGCGGACCTGGGCGAGCGTATCGCTGGCCCGCACCATCGTGAGCCCCGCGACCACCAGCCGGAACGCGGCCTCCGTCCCGTTCAGGCGAATGGAGTCGAGCGCGAAGCCGGGGTACGCGCCGGCGGCGTTCAGCAGGAGCGCCGGGTTCGTGGCCGGCCCGATCGCGGTGTTCCCCGTGCTCCCCGGGTACGGGTCGCCGGCATCGCCGCGGTTGCGGACGCCGAGGACGCTGCTGCGCAGCTGGTTCAGGCCGTCCGCCTGGAGTAGCGCCAGGCCGTGGATGGGCCCGCTGTTCACCGTGTTCGACCAGCTTGCCTCGGCGAAGCGCGCCGAGTCCACCTGGAAGATGAGCAGTCCGGGTCCCTTGTCGGCGATCAGCGCGGTGTCGCTGCCCACCGGCTGCCGGTTCTCGAGCAGGAAGTACTCCCCGCGCGGGTTCGCCACGCCGGCCGGCGGGCGGATGCGGAAGACCGTGTCCCCCGCCGCGTAGGGGCCGAGCGCGTAGGTGCCAGCCGCCGTCAGGTCGCGCAGCGTGATCCAGCCGAGCTGAAGTCTGGAGTAGCCTTCCATGTACGCCGGGCTCAGCGGGCGCCGGTAGTTCCCGGAGCCCATCAGCCCCCAGTGACCGATGCCCTCGGAGTCGTCGCCGTCGCCGTCGTCGGTGTCGTAGAGGTCCACCAGGCCGAAGCCATGGCCGATCTCGTGGGAGATCGTCCCGGGCGGCATGATCTGCAGCGCGTCGCACGCGGTCGCCCCGCCGAGCCCCGACTGGATGACGTAGTCGTCCGCGCGCACGAAGCCGCCCAGCGCGCTCGCGTCCTGGGTGCCCAGCGTGACGCCGGTCCATGCGGAGTAGTAGTAGCGATGCGCCCAGATGTTGCGGTTGCCCGTCGGGCCGCACTCGCCGCCCAGCTCCGGGTGCACGAGCACGACGAGGTCCACGAGCCCGTCATCGTCCCCGGAGTTCGGCACGCCGTCGGGGCCATCGTTGTCGAACTGCCCGAAGTCCAGTGTGGCATCGGAGCGCGTGATCGCCTCGCGCATGAGGTTGGCCACGTGGCCGGACGCGGTGAGGCCGTTCTGGGTCCCCTCGTACCAGGTGTCGTTGCTGTCGAGCGCGATCCAGCCGGCGACGACCCCCTGCACCGACAGCAGGCCGTTCGAGATCTCCTCGTAGTAGGTCCGCACGGTGTGGGGGCGTCCCGCGGGCGGCGGGGAGCCCAGGAGGACCTCGGCGTACTGGCCCGGCGCGCGCAGCAGGGTCGTGTCGGTGTTGCGGTAGCGGACGAGGAAGACGGGGACGCGCAGGACGCCCCGGACGACCAGCGACGCGTCACCCGACGGCCACGCGGCAAGCGCCGCGTTCAGTCCTCCGAGGTCGCCCCGGGCGAGCGCCGCCTCCCGCGCCTCCCGCACGCGGCGGGCCCGTTCACGCCAGACTCCTCTCGGCGCGAAGTCGAACCCTCGCACCTCCCACCGCCGCGGCGCCTGGGCGGCGAGCGGGGACACGGGCGCGAACGCCAGAGCGGCGCAGGTCGCGAGGAGCAGCCGGCGGCCGGTCATCATCGGTGCAAGCTAGTCCGCCGGCCGGCGGGCGCACAGTGCGGGCGGTCACCGGCCCGGCATGAGGCGCGGCACGAACCAGCCCGCGGCCACGCCTAGGACCGCCCCGGCCGCC
>CAYLJK010000219.1:4748-5110 GCA_964383975.1 uncultured Gemmatimonadales bacterium
TGCGGCACGGCCTTCGCCAGGTCGGCGTAGTAGTTGCGGCTGGAGCTGGCGCCGTCGCAGCCGCCGATGAGGAAGAAGTGTCGGATGGCGCCCGCCTTGACGCCGGCAATAACCTTGTCGGCCACGCCTAGGACCGCCCCGGCCGCCACGTCCGTTGGGAAGTGCCGATGGGCGCCGATGCGCGCGGCGCCGGTCGCCGCCGCCAGCACGCCGAGACTCGCGACAGCCCAGCGCAGCCGGCCGAGTTCACCGCGCTGCTGCAGGACCGACGCGGCCGCAGCCGCGGCGGCGAACGCCACCGCGGCATGGCCCGACGGGAACGACAGCCCGTCGTCCGGATCGGTCGCCGCCGCGCCCGCGCT
>CAYLJK010000220.1:0-5078 GCA_964383975.1 uncultured Gemmatimonadales bacterium
CGCCATCGGCCCCTACGACGAGTGGCACCGGCAGGCGTGGGCCGGGGCGCTCGTGCTCATCCTCCTCGTCCTGGTCCTGGGCATGCTCGCCCGGGTGGCCGCGCGTGCCCGCGTCCGCGGCGCTTGAGCCCGCGCCGGAGCGGGTGGTGACGGCGCCCGCCGTCGCGCCGGCCGCCACCCCGCCGGCCCGCCTCGCCACGGAGCGGGTGACCGCCTGGTACGGCGCGAGCGCCGGCGTGCGCGACGTGACGCTCGCCCTCGCCGCCAACACCGTCACGGCGCTCATCGGCCCCTCGGGCTGCGGCAAGAGCACCTTCCTGCGCACCCTGAACCGGATGCACGAGCTGGTGCCCGGCGCGCGCGTCGAGGGGCGCGTGCTCCTCGACGGCCACGACATCTACGAGCCGGACGTGAACCCCGTCGCCGTGCGCCGCAGCATCGGGATGGTGTTCCAGAAGCCGACCCCGTTCCCGACGATGACGATTCGCGAGAACGTGGCCGCGGGGCTCAAGGCCGGTCCCCGGCTCTCGCGCGCCGAGGCGCACGAGGTGGTGGAGCGCGCCCTCCGCCAGGCCGCGCTCTGGGACGAGGTGAAGGACCGGCTCGACCACTCCGCCCTCGCTCTCTCGGGGGGGCAGCAACAGCGGCTCTGCGTGGCCCGCACCCTCGCCCCGCAGCCCGAGGTCGTGCTGCTCGACGAGCCGACGGCCTCCCTCGACCCGGGCGGCACCGCCCGCATCGAGGAGCTGGTGCGGGAGCTGAAGCGCGACTACACGATCATCATCGTGACGCACAACATGCAGCAGGCCGCGCGCGTCTCCGACGTGACGGCCTTCTTCTACTTGGGGGAGCTCATCGAGGTCGGGCCCACGGCTCAGCTCTTCACCGCGCCGGCGAACCCGCAGACCGAGGCGTACGTGACCGGGCGGTTTGGATGAGCGCCGCCGCCCCCGCCCTGGCTCCCGTCCACGCCGGCGCCGGGCGCGCCGTCGGCGTTCTGCGCGCCGAGGGCTACTCGTTCTGGTACGGCGCGACGCAGGCGCTCTTCGACGTGACGCTCGACGTGCCGCCCAACCGGGTGACGGCGCTCATCGGCCCGTCGGGCTGCGGGAAGAGCACCTTCCTGCGGTCCATCAACCGCCTCCAGGAACTGCTCCCCGGCACCCGGCACACCGGGGACATCCGCTTCGACGGCGCGTCGGTCTTCGACCGCAGCGTGGACCCCGTGGAGCTGCGCCGCCGCATCGGCATGGTGTTCCAGCGGCCCAACCCGTTCCCGAAGAGCATCTTCGACAACGTCGCCTACGGGCCGCTGGTGAGCGGGAGCGTGCGCGAGGCCGACCTCCCCGCGCTGGTGGAGACGGCGCTGCGGCAGGCCGCGCTCTGGGACGAGGTGAAGGACCGGCTCGACGACCCGGGGACGTCGCTCTCCGGTGGCCAGCAGCAGCGGCTGTGCATCGCGCGCGCCATCGCCAACACCCCCGAGGTGCTGCTCATGGACGAGCCCTGCTCGGCGCTCGACCCCATCGCCACGCAGCGCGTCGAGGAGCTGATCGTCGAGCTGAAGCGGGCGTACACGATCGTCATCGTGACCCATAACATGCAGCAGGCCGCGCGCATCTCCGACCGCACCGGCTTCTTCTACCTCGGGCGCCTCGTCGAGGTGGGCGACACCGAGCGGATCTTCACGAGCCCGGCGGATGAGCGGACCGAAGCCTACATCACCGGGAGGTTCGGATGAGCGCGGGTCCCGTCCGTCATTTCCACGAGGAACTCTCGCACCTCAAGCAGCGCCTGCTGGCCCTCTCCGCGGAGGCGGAGGAGGCCATCGGCAACGCGGTGGAGGCGCTGCTGCGCCGCGACCGCGCGCTCGCCGAGGAGGTCATCCACGGCGACCGCACGATCAACACGCTGGAGAGCGGCATCGAGGAGCAGGCCTTCCAGCTCATCGCCCTGCACCAGCCGATGGCGCGGGACCTGCGCGTCATCTTCTCGGCGATCAAGATCGTGCACGATCTCGAGCGCGTCGGTGACCACGCGGTGAACATCGCCGAGTCGGTCGAACGGCTCCTGCCGTTCCCACACATCGTCCCCGAGCCGGAGTTGGTCGAGATGGCCCGGCTCTCCCGGCAGATGCTCTCGGAGGCGCTCTCGGCCTACGTCCGCAGCGACGCGGCCCTGGCCCGGGAGCTGTGCCGGCGGGATGACGCGGTGGACGCCCTGAACGACTCGGTCTTCCGCGTCCTCCTGACCCACATGATGCAGGACCCCCGGTCCATCGCGGCGTGCATGGAGCTGCTCCTGGTGAGCCGGAACCTGGAGCGGGTGGCCGACCTCGCCACGAACATCGCCGAGGACGTAGTTTTCGTGGCCGAGGGCCGGACCATCAAGCACCACGCGGAGGACGGCTCCCAGGAGCCGCCGCCCGGCCAGACCTGACCGCCCCCCCTGGGGCCGCGAAGGACCCGATGTCCATCCGTGAGCCGCACCGTTACGCCGGGCGCCTGATCGTCGTCGAGGGCATCGACGGCTCGGGGAAGTCCACCCAGCTGAACCTGCTCAAGACGTACCTCGAGTCCGAGGGCTACGACGTGTCGTACACGGAGTGGAACTCGAGCCCGCTCGTGAAGGACACGACCAAGCGGGGGAAGAAGAAGAACCTCTTCACCCCGACGACGTTCTCCCTGATCCACGCCACCGACTTCGCCGACCGGCACGAGCGCTCCATCCTGCCGCCGCTGGAGGCCGGCTTCATCGTGCTCGCCGACCGCTGGGCGTACACGGCCTTCGCGCGCGACAACGTGCGGGGGTGCGACGCCGCGTGGCTGCGCAACCTCTACGACTTCGCGACCCGGCCGGACCTGGCCCTGTACTTCCGCGTGGACATCGACACGTCGGTCGCCCGCATCATGGGCGGGCGGATGCAGCTCAAGTTCCACGAGGCGGGGATGGACCTCGGCCTCTCGGCCGACCCGATCCAGTCGTTCCGGCTGTTCCAGAACAAGGTGCTGGAGGAGTACGACCGCATCACGGAGGAGTTCGGCCTGACCGTGCTCGACGCGAAGAAGTCGGTGGTCGAGCAGCAGCGCGAGGTCCGGCGGCTGGTGCGGCCGCTGCTCAAGGGCCTGCGGCGGGCGCGGCTCGCGCGCGCCGGCGCGCGGACTGCGGCGGAGGCCTGATGGATCCACGCTTCTACGGCGCCGGCCTGCCGAAATGCGACGTCACGAACCTCCCCGGGCATCTCGTGGTCATCGAGGGCGCCGACGGCGTCGGCCGCTCCACGCACATCGAACTGCTCCAGGGGTGGCTGGAGGGCCACGGCTTCGCGGTCGCCACGACCGGGCTGGTGCGCTCCGCGCTGACCGCCCGGGGCATCGAGTCGGCGAAGGAAGGGCACAACTTCGGCCGCACGACGATGGCCCTGTTCTACGCGACCGACCTGGCGGACCGCATTGAAAACGAGATCATCCCGGCGCTCCGCTCCGGATTCGTGGTCCTCGCCGACCGTTACATCTACACGCCCATCGCGCGGGGCGCGGTGCGCGGCGTGGACCGGGAGTGGCTCGCCGGCGTGTACGGGTTCGCGCTGGTGCCCGAGCGCGTCTTCTTCCTCCGGCTGGAGCCTGACCTGCTCATCCAGCGCACGCTGCGTCGCGGCGGGGAGCTGGACTACTGGGAATCGGGGCGGGACATCGGGCTGGCGCCCGACCTGTACGGCTCGTTCCGCCGCTACCAGACGCTGATCCTCGAGCAGTTCGACGGGATGGCGGAGCGGTACGGCTTCACGATGCTGGACGCGTCCCAGACGGTGGAGGAGGTGCAGGCCGAGCTGCGGCGCCAGCTCGCCGCGATGCTCGACCCCTCGCTCCTCACGACCGGTGATGGGACCGACTGAGCGGTTCGCCGCGATCGACGTCGGGTCGAACTCCGTCCGCTGCCTGATCGCGGAGCGCGCGGAGGACGGGCAGCTCCGCGTCATCGACGATCTCAAGGACCAGCCGCGCCTGGCGCGCGGCCTCGCGGGCACCGGGCGCCTCCACCCCGAGGCGATGGATCGCGCCGTCGAGGCGATCGCTCGGATGACGCAGGCGGCCGAGCGCCGGGGCGTCTCGAAGGTGGCCCTGGTGGCGACCTCGGCGGTGCGTGACGCGGCCAACGGAGCGGAGTTCGCCGAGCGCGTCAAGCGCGAGGTGGGCATCCCGCTCGAGGTCATCGACGGCGAGACCGAGGCCCGCCTCGCCTTCCTCTCGGTGCGCGAGCACTTCGCCATCACCCGCGGCCGCACGGTGGTGGCCGACATCGGCGGCGGCAGCCTCGAGCTGGTGCTCGCGGTCGGCGGGCTGGTCGAGCACGTGGTCTCGCTCCCCTTCGGCGCCGTGCGGGCGACCGAGCAGTTCGTCGGCGACGGGACCCAGCCGGCCCGGGCGGTCCGCCGCGTCCGCCTCGCCGTCCGCCAGCGGCTGCGCCGCGCCCTCTCGGCGCGCGAGTGGTCGGGGGCGCGGCTGTTCGGATCCGGCGGCAGCTACACCAACACCGCGCGCATCCTCGCGGCGGGCGAGCAGGGCGCGGAGCCCGCGGGCGGCGTGCACGGCACGACGGTGTCCATCGGCGAGATGGAGCGGCTGCTCGACCGGCTGACGACGATGTCGGTGGAGGAGCGCCGGCGGCTCCCGGGGCTCAACCCCGAGCGGGCGGACATCATCCTCGCCGGGCTCGCCGTCGCCACCGAGGTGGCCGAGTTCTTCGACGCGCGGGGCGTCACGGTGTCGGCCTTCGGGCTGCGTGAGGGGCTGCTGCTACACCTGGCGCATCCCGCCGCGGCCGCGCGGCGCGAACCGAGCCGCGCCACCGCACTGCGCCGGTTCGCCGACCGGTGCCGCACCGACCGCCGGCACGTGGAGCAGGTGCTGCGGCTGGCGAGACACCTCTTCGACCACCTCGGGAAGCACCTCGAGGCGGAGGCGGCCGACTGGCCGCTGCTGGAGGCCGCCTCGCTCCTCCACGACGTCGGCCAGCTCGTCTCGTACAAGGGCCACCACCGGCACAGCTATCACCTGATCAGCCACGCCGAGTCGCTG
>CAYLJK010000221.1:0-5036 GCA_964383975.1 uncultured Gemmatimonadales bacterium
CTGCGTCGGCGGCACGCCCAGCGCCGCCCCGATGTGCGTCCGCACCGCCGGCGGCACGCACCCGAAGAGGGCCTGCACCTTGCGGAGGACCTGCACCAGCTCCAGTGGGTCCCGGCCGTGCGCGTCCAGAATCGCGTCCACCTTCGCGAGATCGATCGGCACCGTCACGATTCCCCCAGAGGCCAGGGTCGCGGGCCGGCAGGCCGGCCGTGGGGGCCCCGAACCTGGTACCCCCTCAAGTGAAACTATTCACAAAGTCCCGGGCCGACAACCGGCATCAGAACGCACGTTCGATGTAAGTCGCTGCCCAGCATAAACATACGTCGCATGCGAGGGCGGGATGCCAGGAGCGCCGGCGACCGCGCGGCCGCCCGCGGTCGCTGGCTGTCCCGAGCGGCCGGCTCCAGCCCCGCGCGTCACCCTGCTCCAATGTACGCCGAACGGCCGGCGGGGGCTCCGCCGGCCGTTCGAACGCCGCGGGGCGGCGCTCAATGGTGCGAGACCAACTCAGCGGGCGCGAGGGCCGGCTCCTCCGGGACGCGGGTCGCGGCGGCCAGCTCCCCGGGACCCTCCTGGGCCGCGGCCTGCGCCGCGACCTTCTTCTCCGCCAGTTGCAGCAGCTGGGCCACGCCGTAGATGATCGCCTCGGGCCGCGGCGGGCAGCCGGGGATGTAGAGGTCCACCGGAATCACCTGGTCCACGCCGCCGACCACGTTGTAGGTGTCGAACCACGGGCCTCCGCCCACCGCGCAGGCGCCGATGGCGACCACGATCTTGGGGTCGGGGATGGCCTCGTACAGCTCCCGGAGCGGCCGTTCCATCGGCCGGGTGACGGGCCCCGCCACCAGCAGGACGTCGGCGTGCCGCGGCGAGCCCACGAGCTTGATTCCGAAGCGCTCCACGTCGAAGTACGGCGTGAGGGCGTCCAGGATCTCGATGTCGCACCCGTTGCAGGCGCCCACGTTGGTGTGGAACACCCAGAGCGACTCCTGCGCCGCCTTCGGGAAGAACCGCTGGAGGATGCCGGTGTTGTGCATGGGCCGCTCCTCTCAGGTCCGCGCCGCCAGATCCAGGAGCGGATCGAGCAGCTGGGGGGCGAGGCCGACCACGAGCATGGCGGCGGCGAGGAGGACCATCGCCGCGCGCATCGTCCCGGGGACCTCGCGCACCTGGGCCATGTCGAGCGTGGGGGCCGGCGCGCCGCGGAACACCCTCTGCGTCATGCCGACCATGTACGCCATCGTGATGAGGCTCATCCCGACCGCGATGCCGACGGGCACCCAGGCCTGCACCGACGCCGCGGCGAGGACGACGGCCGCCTTGCCGACGAAGCCGCTGAACGGCGGGATCCCCGCGAGCGAGAGCGCCCCCGCCAGGCTGCACGCCGCCGTGACCGGCATCTTCCGGCCCAGCCCGCCCAGCGCCGACATGCTGCGCTGGCCCTGGGTCGCGTACACGACCGAGCCCGCCGTGAAGAACAGCAGCCCCTTGGTGAGCGCGTGGCTCACCATGAACAGCACCGCGGCGTACGCGCCGAGGTAGCCGCCGGTGCCGATGGCGAGGGCGACGTAGCCGTACTGCGCCACGCTGGAGTAGGCGTGCATCCGCTTCAGCTCGTCCTGGGCGAGGGCGAGGAGCCCGCCGACCACCATGGTGAAGACCCCAAGCCAGAGCAGCGCCGTGTTCAGCTCGGGGTGCATCGGGGCCAGCATCTGCCAGACCCGGATGATCCCGACGAACGGCACCTTGCTGATGACGCTGCCGAGGAACGCGCTCATCACCGCCGGCGCCTCGGCGTAGGCGTCGGCCACCCACGGGTGGAACGGCGCGAGCCCCGCCTTGGTGCCGAAGCCGATGAGCAGCAGCCCGGTGGCGAGCACCGCCACGTGGGCCGGGATGCGGTCGGCGACGGTGCGCAGGTTGCTGATGAGCAGCGCGGAGGAGGCGCCGAGATGCGGCGCGGCGGAGGCGTAGAGGAGCACGCAGCCGAAGAACGCGCCGGTGATGCCGACGGTGAGCAGCAGCAGGTACTTGTAGCCGGCCTCGATGGCGCGGCCGTCCCAGTAGAACGAGACGAGGAGCGCGGAGGCCAGGGTGGTCGCCTCGAGCGCCACCCACAGCAGGACGATGTTGTTGGTCATCACGACCCACAGCAGCGTCGCCTGGAGGACGGGGAAGAGCGCCTGGAAGAGCGGGGTGCGTCGCTCCAGCATCGCCTGCCGCTCCGCCTCGCGCGGGTGCACGCCGGGCATGTAGCCCGCGGCGTAGAGGGCGCACGCGAAGGTCAGGAAGCCGATGAGCAGCGCCATGAGCGCCGCGAGGCCGTCCACCAGCAGCTCGCCGGCGAGCGCGGGGATGGGTCCGCCGGCCGTGACCTCGGCCGCCTGCACGCCGGCGAGCACCAGCCCGGCCGCCGACCCGCCGACGAGCAGCCAGGCACGGGGGCGCGGCGGCCGCACGACCAGCAGCGCGAGCGCCACCAGGAGCGGTAGCCCCAGGACGGCGATGGGGATGAACTGCGAACCGGTTCCGGTCACCACCGCCTCCTACCCGCGCAGCAGGGTCAGCCGGCCGGTGTCGCGCGTCCCGATGCGCTCCTCGATCCCGCGGATGAGGTAGAGCAGCAGGAACACGGCGAGCACCACGTCGGTCACGATGCCGATGAGGACCGTCTCGCGCATCGTCGTCGCGAGCGAGACGAGCGAGAGGTGGGCCCCGTTCTCG
This sequence comes from uncultured Gemmatimonadales bacterium, assembly GCA_964383975.1. GTDB lineage: Bacteria > Gemmatimonadota > Gemmatimonadetes > Gemmatimonadales > JACORV01 > DASXPG01. The sequence continues at coordinate 2,725 of CAYLJK010000221.1, forward strand.
ATGAGGCAGACGCCGATCACGATCTTCAGCGCGTCGCGCCGGGTGACGATGGCGTACAGCCCGACCGCCACGAGGGTGAGCGCCACCGCCACGTTGGTCCGGAACGGCTCGGCCTCCGCGGCCGGCGTCGGGGCCAGGAAGGCGACGTTGGCGTGCACCAGCTGCCAGCACGCCACCGCCACGCCCCCGACCACGATCGCGGAGGGGACGGGGCCCACCAGCGGCGGGCACTCGCGCTCGTCGCCGCGGGCGATCGCGCGACGCAGCAGCCACGAGATGATGCCGAACTTCGTGACGAAGGCCGTGACGGCCCACACCGCGAGGGCCGCGTGGTACGTCGCGAAGAGCGCGATGACCGCGACCATCAGCAGCGCCTGCGTCATGTACGCCTGGACGGCACGACGCAGGCTCCGCGCCTCCACCGCCACGAAGCAGGTGAGGATCATCGCCAGCGACAGCGTCCGGATGGCGCCTTCCATCAGCCCTCCACGGCGGCGAGGAGAGCGGGCTCGTCCACCCGCCGCCCCCGCCGGGGATGGTCGAGCGGGTGCGCGGGCTGAAAGCACCGGCCGCACCGGTCGCACACGCCCATGAACAGCCGCGACTCGATCAGGAGGTCCGCGCGGTCCGGCGTCGCCAGCTCGTACTCCGGTTCCAGCCGCACGGCGCCGTAGGCGCACGCGTCCGCGCAGCGCCCGCAGTGGACGCAGCGGTCGAGGTGGTAGCGGATGACCCGCCAGAACGGCGAGACATCCGTCACCGTGATGCAGCGCGCCGAGCAGACGTCGGCGCACCCGCCGCACCCGACGCACCGGTCGGCGTCCACCACCACCCGCCCGCGCGAGCCCTCCTCCGCCGGGCGTGGCGCGAACGGGTACGCGACCGTGGCCCGCCGCGTCGTCAGCGCGTAGCGCAGCTGCCGGAGCTTGGTCCCGAGCATCGCCGCCTCCCTACTGTCCGATCACCGCGAAGGTGATCGCGAACAGGACGAGCATCCCGATCTGCACGAGGAACGTCTTCGCCTCGTCGAGGCGCAACCGGGCGATGAGCACCGAGAGCACGGTGAGCACGATGAAGAGGATCAGGACCAGCAGCGCGCTGAGCGCCGCGCCGGCCACCCCCCCGAACGGCCCCGGCACGAACACCGCCACCACGAGCCAGGCCGCCACCAGCCAGCGCGTGAACAACGCCCAGCGGAACAGCGCCAGCCCCCGCCCGCCGAACTCCACCCACGCCCCGCCGGTCAGCTCCTGCTCCGCCTCGGCGAGGTCGAACGGCACCCGGCCCAGGTAGGCGAGCAGCGCCACCGCGACCGCGAGCCCGGCGAGCACCGTGGCGACCGTCGGGCCGTGCGCCGCGTGCCACGCCGCCAGTTCCGCGAGCCGGAACGTCCCCGCCTGCACGCCCACCACCAGGAAGGCGCACGCCACCACCGGCTCCACCAGCAGGAGCAACAGCAGCTCGCGGCTCGCGCCGAGGAAGGCGTAGGCGCTCCCGCTCCCGGTCGCCCCGAGCGCCGTGGCGGCGCTCGACAGCCCGAGCAGGTACAGCACCACCAGCACGTCGCCCGCGAAGCCGAGCGGGGTGACGCCGCCGAGCGGCAGCAGCACCGCCGCCGTCGCCGACGCGGCGAGCGCGGTCCACGGCGCCAGGCGCGTGACGGGGTTCGCCTCGGCCGCGACCGGTTCTTTCGCCGCGAGCTTGGCCAGGTCGCGGTAGCCCTGCGAGAGCGGCGGCCCACGCCGCGCCTCGAGCCGGGCGCGCAGGCGGCGCTGCACACCGTCCAGGAACGGCCCCGCGGCCAGCGCGAGCGGCGGCCCCAGCACCAGCCACCCCAGCGCCACGGTCCACTCGCCCATCAGGCCCTCCCTTCCCCGCCGGCCGACGGCAGCACGCCGGTGCGCGCCAGCTCGCGGATGGCCGCCTTGCGCAGCAGCCGCCGCGTCCCCGCGCCGACGTCCACCACCTCCATGCGCTCGGTGCACGAGAAGCACGGGTCCACGCTCCCGAGCGTGATGGGCACGTCCGCCACGGTCGTGCCGGCCTTCAGCATCACCGGCACCGACTGGATGTTCTGGTAGCTCGGCGCCCGCACCCGCCAGCGGTCCGGCCCCTCCGCGTGCCCGGTGCGCACGTAGTGGAACACCTCCCCGCGCGGCGCCTCCACGGCGTGCATCCCCTCGCGCAGCGGCGGCAGCCCGTCGGGCACGTCCGCCATCAGCCCGCCCTCGGGCATGACGCCCAGCCGCCGCACGCACTGCCGCAGCAGCTTCAGCGACTCGAACGTCTCGCCCAGGCGCACGACCGTGCGG
>CAYLJK010000222.1:0-4982 GCA_964383975.1 uncultured Gemmatimonadales bacterium
CCTGGGGCGCTGGGCCCTCGGCCTGGCGAGACCGGCGAAGGGCGAGGTGCTGGTCTACGGCGAGCCGATCGCGGAGCTGCCGTACTACGCCCTGCTCACCTTCCGCCGCCGGCTCGGCTACCAACCGCTGGGCGACGGCCTGCTGCAGAACCTGACGCTGCGGGCGAACATCGCCCTGCCGCTCTCGTACGCGTCGGATCACCGGACGCGGGAGGTCGAGGGACGCGTGGCGGACCTGGTGGAGGCGTTCGGCCTGCGGGATACCGCGGGGCTCCGTCCCGCGGCGGCCAACGAGGAGGACCGACGGCGGGCCGCGGTGGCCCGCGCCGTGGCCCTGGACCCGGAGCTGGTGGTGCTTGAGGCCCCCTTCGACGGACTCACGGCCCGGGCGGCGCGGGAGATCCTGGAGCAGGCCCGGGTGCGGGCGGACGGTTCGGCGCGCACGGTGTTCATGACCGCACAGGAACTGCTGCCCGCGATCCACCCCCTGCTGACGCGCGTCGTCCTGGTCGTGGACGGCCAGGCGGCCGGAGGAGCGACGTGAAGGCCCAGCGCAGCGACCTCTATGTGGGCATCTTCGTGCTCCTCGCCATCGCCGGCGTCGTGGGCGCGCTGCTGGCCACCTCCGGCTGGGGCACGAAGCACTTCGACCTGTACATCCTCACCGACAACACGACCGGCATCGCGATCGACACGCGCATCTACCTGCAAGGTCTGGAGGTCGGCCGGGTGGTCGCCATCTCCCCGCGGCAGGGCGGCAAGCCGGGGCGGCTGGAGTTCGTGGTCCGGGCGCGGATGGTCCAGCAGTTCGCCGACGGCGCGCAGTTGCACGTCAGCCGTGGCGCGCAGGCGGAGATCGAGACCCCGATCGTCGGGAACCCGCGCCTGCTGCTGGCGGTGCGCGACACGGTGACGACCGGCGCGCTCGAGCCCGGGGACACTATCCCGATGTTCCGGCAGACGACCGCCGTCGAGGCCTTCGGCGAGTTGGCGCGCGACCTCAAGGGGAGCATCCAGGAGGCCCTCACCGCCACGACCAGTGCGCTGCGCTCCATCGAGCGGCTCGCCGACTCGCTCGGCGCGGCGGCGGGCACCGCCCGGGGATTCATCGCCGGCATCCGGCCCGGCACGGAGCAGGTGCTCGCCGAGCTCGCGGCGGACCTCGAGCGCGTGCGGCGGCTGCTGGACTCGGTGGACACGCGCTCGGGGGTCACCATGCGGGAGGTGGACCTCACGCTGGCCCAGTCGCGGCGGCTGCTCGCCAGCGCGGACTCCCTCACACGGCTGGTGACGGCGCTCGGCGCGGAGAACCGGCCCGAGATGCGGCGCATCCTGATCAACCTGCGGCTGCTCTCGGAGCAGATGCTGTACGTGACGGAGCAGCTGAGCCGCCGGCCGACGCGCGCGCTGTCGGGGATTCAGATCCCGGACAGCCTCACCGCGAGCGGCCGTGCGCTGCGGGCGGAGCAGGACAGCCTGCTGCGCGCGCTCCGGGCCGATTCGGTCCGGCGGGCGGCGCAGGACACCGTGCGCCGCGCCGCGCCGGACTCCGTCAAGCGGGAGCCGCGGCCGTGAAGCTCGTCCTGCTGCACGGACCCGCGTGGGACCCGGCGCCGCTGCTCGACGCCCTCGCGAGCAGCCCGCAGCCGGTGGAGCGGCTGGTCACCACGCAGATCACCCCTCGCCTGGTCGGCGACCAGCCGACCGTGCTGCTCCTCGACGAGGGGCTGCGTCGGATGCTCGGGCCGGCGGGGGTGCGCGCCGCCGCGGACCAGGGGGCGTCCATCGTGGCCCTCGGGCTGCCGGGGGAGAGCGACGTGCCCGCCGACCTGCCCGGGGCCGACGTCATCTCGGCATTCGTGCGCCACGACAGCGGGCCGCGGCAGCTGTTCGTCGCGGTGCGCGCGGGGTTCCGCGAGGCGATGGCGCGCCTCGAGGCCGCCAGGGCGCGGCTGGAGAGCGCCGCGCGCTCGAAGGAGATCACCGAGCTCACCCGCATCGGTGTCGCCCTCTCCACCGAGCGGGACTACGACGTGCTGCTCGACCTGATCCTCACGCAGGCCCGCCAGATCACCCAGTCGGACGGCGGCTCGCTGTACCTGGTCGAGGGACGCGACTCCGCCTCGCCGCGGCTCCGGTTCAAGCTGACCCAGAGCGACACGCTCCCGAACACGGGCTTCACGGAGCGGACCATGCCGCTCGACCACTCGTCGCAGGCCGGTTACGTCTGCTCGACCGGCGAGCCGCTCGTCATCGATGACGTGTACTTTCTGCCGCCGGACGTCGAGTACTCGTTCAACCGGTCGTTCGACGAGCGCATGGGATATCGCTCGAAGTCCATGCTCACGGTGCCGATGCGCAATCACCGGGGCGAGGTCATCGGCGCGCTCCAGCTCATCAACCGCAAGCGCGACCCGCAGGCGAAGCTGACCGCGCCGGAGCTGGTGGAGCAGCTCGTCATCCCCTACTCGCGGCGCACGGTCGAGATCGTCACCGCGCTCGCGGGACAGGCGGCCGTCTCCATCGAGAACAGCCTGCTCTACCAGAACATCGAGCACCTCTTCGAGGGCTTCGTCACGGCGGCCGTGACCGCCATCGAGCAGCGCGACCCGACGACCTTCGGCCATTCGGGCCGCGTCGCCACGATGACCGTCGGGCTGGCGGAGGTGGTGGACCGGACGGGGGCGGGCGCGTACCGGCACGTCAATTTCACGCGGGACCAGTTGAAGGAGATCCGCTACGCCGGCCTGCTGCACGACTTCGGCAAGGTCGGGGTGCGCGAGCAGGTGCTGGTGAAGGCGAAGAAGCTGTATCCCCCCGACCTGTCGCTGATCAAGGGCCGGTACGCCTTCATCCGGCGCAGCGCGGAGGCCGAGTACCACCGCCGGCGCGCCGAGTGGCTCGCGCAGAGGGGGCGCGAGGGCTACGAGGCGTTCCTCGCGCAGCTCGAGGCCGCGCACCGCCGGGAGATGGACGAGCTCGAGCACTTCCTGAAGCTGGTGCTCTCGTCCAACGAGCCGACCGTGCTCCCGGAGGGGAGCTTCGGGGAGCTGGTGGCGTTCGCGGAGAAGGCGTATCGCGACATCGACGGCCAGGAGCACCCGTACCTGACCGACGACGAGGTGCGGTTCCTGACGATCCGGAAGGGATCGCTGGACGAGGCGGAGCGCTTGGAGATCGAGAGTCACGTGACGCACACGTACCGGTTCCTGCTCCAGATCCCGTGGACGAAGGAGCTGGCGCAGATCCCGCACATCGCGTACGGGCACCACGAGAAGCTCAACGGATCCGGCTACCCGCGGAAGGTGGCGTCGCCGGAGATCCCGATCCAGACGCGGATGATGACGATCAGTGACATCTTCGACGCGCTCACCGCGGCCGACCGGCCGTACAAGCGGGCCGTGCCGCTGGAGCGCGCGCTCGGCATCATGGAGGAGGAGGTGAAGCTGGGCATGCTCGACCCGGAGCTGTTCAAGCTCTTCGTGGAGGCGAAGGTGTTCGAGAGGCTGCACGCACCGTGAGCGCGTCGCCGTGACCGAGCTACAGCGCCTCCTCGACGCCCACGCCCGCGTGGGCGCCGGCGTTTCCGTCCTCGCCACGCTGGTCGGCGTGGAGGGATCGGCCTATCGCGGCCTCGGCGCGCGGCTGCTCATCCTGCCGGATGGGTCCCTCGCCGGGGCGATCAGCGGCGGGTGCCTCGAGCGGGATCTGGTGGCGCACGCCGAGCGCGTCCGGGACTCCGGCGCGGCGGTCGTGGTGACGTACGAGCTGCGGGCCGGCGAGGACGCCCCGTGGGGACTCAACCTGGGGTGCCACGCGCGGCTCGAGGTCCTCCTGGAGGCCGTGAACGCCGGCGCGGCACCGGATCCGTTGCGGCTGGCGCGTGAGGCCGAGGTGCGCCGCGAGGAGGCGCTGCTCGGCATCGCCTGTGCCGACGGCCCATCACGGCTCGGCAGCTGGCTGGTCCTGACGGCGGGCGGCAGGCTCGCGGGCCCGCTCTCCCGCGAACTGCGCCCGCCCCACGACGCCGCGACGCTGCTCCGGGAGCGGCGGACGGCCCGCGTGGCCGGGGTGCTCTACCAGTTCCTGGCGCCGCCGATCCGCGTCGTGGCGTGCGGCGACGGCCCGGACGTCGAGCCGGTGCTGCGTCTCGCCGAGACCGTGGGCTGGACCGCGGAGCAGGTGCGCAAGCACGACGCGCTCCCCGGCGGGCTCGATGAGCGCACGGCCATCCTGGTGATGACCCACACCTACACGCGGGACCGTGAGCTGCTCGCCGCGGCGCTCGACTCGCGCGCGCGGTACGTGGGCGTGCTCGGCCCGCGGGCGCGGACCGCGCAGCTCCTGGACGACCTGCGCGCGCGCGGCGCGGGCGCTCCCCCCGAGCGCCTGGCCGCGCTCCACGCGCCGGTGGGGCTCGACATCGGCGCGGATGGCGGTCCCGAGGTGGCGCTCGCCGCCCTGGCGGAGATTCGCGCCGCGTTTGCCGGGCGGGGGGGCGGCCCCCTGCGCGAGCGGACCGGACCGATCCACGAGCGATGACGAAACGGTACGATCGCGCGTACTTCGAGCGCTGGTATCGCGACCCCCGCACACGCCTCTGGACGCGCGTCGAGGTGGAGCGGAAGGCGCGTCTTGCCGTGGCAGCCGCCGAAGTCGTGCTGGGGCGCCAGGTGCGCGGCGTGCTCGACGTGGGGTGTGGCGAGGGAACGTGGCAGCCGATCCTCCGCCGCCTGCGGCCGCGGGCGCGGTACACGGGCGTGGACGACAGCGACTACGTGGTCCAGCGGTTCGGCCGCAGGCGACACATCAGGAAGGGCGCGTTCGGCACGCTGGAGACCCACGGCCGCCGGGTCGGGCTCCCGCCCGGCCAGATGGGCAACAGCGAGGTCGGCCACCTCAACATCGGGGCCGGGCGGGTGGTCAAGCAGGACTCCGCGCGGATCACCGACGACATCGACGCCGAGGTCTTCGCCGACAAC
>CAYLJK010000223.1:0-4976 GCA_964383975.1 uncultured Gemmatimonadales bacterium
ACGGATTCCGGCTGCGGCTCCGCGGCGGTGATCGCCTCGAGGATCTCCTCGAAGCGCTCCCTGTCGCGCAGCGCGGCCGTGCCCTCCTTCACAGCCAGGTCGAGCCGCTGGCGCAGCTCCCCGCTCTGCTCGCTGAAGCGCTCTTCGTCCAGTTCGCCCACTTGGCGCCGCAGCTTCAACTCCGCAAGCTCGTCACGCAGCTTCTGCTGGTCCCCCAGCAGCCCGTCGTAGCGGACCTGCGCCTCGGCGAGCGCCTCCCGCAGGGCGTCCTGGTGCTCGGCCAGTTCCCCCACCACCGACGCGAGGCGCGACTGGTAGTCGTTGCGCACGCGCTCGACGACGTGCGCCGGCATGTCGCCCGGGGTCGCGTCGAGCTTCGCAAGCCATTCCTGGTACTGGCGGCGCTGGTCCACCAGGCGCTCGACAGCCGTCAGGGTCGTCCTGTTCTTGCGGCTCATCCCTCTCCCCTCCGGCTCTCGGCACGCCGGGCAGCCAGCCGGGCCACGTCTTCAGGGTACAACGGCGCGGGCCCGCCGACCAGCCGGGCGGCCAGGAGGATCCGGGCGGCCTGTTCCAGGCTCTCCATCCGCCACCGGGCCTGGTCCAGCGATCGCCCGAGGGTCACGGCGCCGTGGTTCTGGAGCAGCAGGGCCTCGTGCTGGGCCAGGTAGGGGCGGATCCGCTCCCCCACGGCCGGGGTCCCGGGAACGGCGAACGGCACCACGGGCACGGCGCCCACGGTCGCGAGCAGTTCGGGGATGCAGTCGCAGTCGAGCGGCAGCGCGGCGGTCGCGAAGCCGGTCGCGACCGGCGGGTGGGCGTGCACGACCGCCTGGACCTCCGGCCTCGCGCGGAGGATCGCGAGGTGCATGTCGAGCTCGGTGCTCGGCTCGCGGATGCCGCGGAGCCGCCCTCCCGCGAGGTCCACCTCGACGAGGTCCTCCTCTCGGAGCTCCCCCTTGGCCGTCCCGCGCGGCGTCACGAGCACCCGGTCCGCCGCCAGGCGCACAGCGAGGTTGCCTTCCGTGCCCGCGATGAGCCCGCGCTCCGCCAGCCGGCGGCCCGCCTCGCACAGGGCGCGCGCGGCGGCGAGCCGGTTCACGGCGCGTGCACGACCCGGCCGCCGACGATCGTCCACCGCACCACGCCGGGGAGCGTGCGGCCCTTGAACGGGGTGTTGCGGCTCTTGGAATGGAACCGAACGGGATCCACCGTCCACACGGCGTCAGGGTCGAACACCGTCACGTCCGCCGCGGCGCCGCGGGCCAGCGAGCCGGCGTCCAGGTGCGCCACCGCGGCCGGCCGCGCGGTGAGTGCGTCCACTAGCTGCGGCAGCGAGAGCACGCCCGTGCCGACCAGCGCGTGCAGCGCGACGCCCAGCGCCGTCTCGAGTCCGATCACGCCGAACGGGGCGTTGTCGAACTCCGCCTCCTTCGCGTCGTAGGGATGCGGGGCGTGGTCGGTCGCGATGCAGTCGATCGTCCCGTCGGCCAGCGCGTGCCGGACCGCCTCCACGTCCGCCGCCTCGCGCAGCGGCGGGTTCATCTTGGCGTTGGTGGCGTATCCCTCGCAGCAGACATCGGTCAGCTCGAGGTGGTGCGGCGTGACCTCCGCGGTGACCCGCACGCCGCGGGCCTTCGCGTCGCGGATCATGCGCACCGCGCCCATTGTGGAGATGTGCGCCAGGTGCACGTGGCCGCTGGTCAGCTCCGCGAGCGCGATGTCGCGCGCGACGATGACGTCCTCCGCCGCGCGGGGCCAGCCCCGGAGCCCGAGGCGCGCGCTGACCAGTCCCTCGTGCATCGCGGCGCCGGTCGTGAGCGAGCGATCCTCGCAGTGATCGATGATCGGCACGTCGAAGGTGGCCGCGTACTCCAGCGCCGTCCGCATCAGGTGCGCCGTGGCGACCGGCCGGCCGTCGTCGGAGAAGGCGACGGCGCCGGCGGCCACCATGCCGCCGAACTCCGTGAGCTGCTCGCCCTGCTGGCCCATGGAAACCGCGCCGATGGGGTGCACGCGCGCCAACGCCGCGCGCTTCGCCTGGGCGAGGACGAAGCCGACCGCCGCCTCGTTGTCGCACACCGGGTCGGTGTTCGGCATCGCGCAGACGGTGGTAAAGCCGCCGGCCACCGCGGCCCGCGCCCCCGAGGCGATGGTCTCGGCGTCCTCGCGTCCCGGCTCGCGCAGGTGCACGTGCAGGTCCACGAAGCCGGGCGTCACGACGAAGCCGGCGGCGTCGAGGACCTCCGCGCCGTCTGGCGTGCCGAGGCCGGTGCCCACCGCCGCGATGCGCCCGTCCGTGATGACCACGTCGGCGCGGGCATCGAGCGCCTGCGCCGGGTCCACGACCCGGCCCCCGCGGACGACGAGGGGCCTCACCGGTCGCCCCCGCCTTTCGCCGCCTCGGCGAGCTCCGGCCGTCCGCCCGCGAGGAGATAGAGCACCGCCATGCGCACCGCCACGCCGTTCGTCACCTGGTTCAGGATCACCGAGTGCGGGCCGTCGGCCACGCGGCTGTCGATTTCGACGCCGCGGTTCATCGGGCCTGGATGGAGGATGAGCAGCTCGCGCGGCGCGCGCTCGAGCCGTTCCAGCGTCACGCCGAACACCCGGTAGTACTCGCGCAGCGAGGGGATGTAGCCGGCCTGCATGCGCTCGAGCTGGAGCCGCAGGACGTTCAGCACGTCGGCCCACTCGATCGCCTCTTCGACGCGCCGCAGGACGTGGACGCCGAGGTCCCCGATGCCGACCGGGAGGAGGCTCTGCGGGCCGCACACCGCCACCTCGGCACCCAGCTTGAGCAGCCCCCAGATCCCCGACCGCGCGACGCGCGAGTGCAGCACGTCGCCCATGAAGCACACCCTGGTGCCCGCGATGGGCCGGTGGTCGCGGATGGTCAGCAGGTCGAGCAGCCCCTGCGTCGGGTGTTCGTGCTTCCCGTCTCCCGCGTTCACCACGTTCGACTCGATCCGGTCGGCGAGGAAGTGCGGGGCGCCCGAGGCGCCGTGGCGGATGACGACCATGTCGATCCGCATCGCCTCCAGGTTCCGGGCGGTGTCCACCAGCGTCTCCCCCTTCACCACCGAGGAGCCGCTCGCCGCGACGTTGACCGTGTCCGCCGAGAGGCGCTTCTCGGCGAACTCGAAGGAGATGCGGGTGCGGGTGGAGGCCTCGAAGAACAGGTTGACGATGGTCTTGCCGCGCAGCGCCGGCACCTTCTTGATGGCGCGCTCGGAGACCTCCTTGAACGGCTCCGCGGTGTCGAGGATGAGGCGGATCTGGTCGGCGGTGAGCGCCTCGAGGCCGAGCAGGTCCTTGCCGAGCATCCCCTTCACGCCGTGCCTCCCGTCCCGTGCACCATCTCCACGGCGTCGCGGCCGTCCAGTTCGCCCACGTACACGTCCACGCGGTCGCCGGGCCCGGTGGCGACCCGCTCCCCCACGACGTCCGCCTGGATCGGGAGTTCCCGGCCGCCGCGGTCCACGAGCACCGCGAGGCCGATGCGCGCCGGGCGCCCGAAGTCGGCCAGCTCGTCGAGCGCCGCGCGCACGGTGCGCCCGGTGAAGAGCACGTCGTCCACGATCCACACCAGGCGGTCGTCGAGGTCCACGGGCAGGCGCGTCTCGCCGACCACCGGCTTCGGGCCGACGGTCCCCAGGTCGTCGCGGTAGAGCGTGATGTCGAGGGCGCCCCGCGGCACGTCGGTGCCGGACTCTTGCGCGAGCAGTGCCGCGAGCCGGGCGGCCAGTTCCACCCCGCGCCGCTGAATGCCGACGAGCACGAGCCGGCCGGCGTCGGGCGTGGCGAGGAGGATGTCGAGAGCCATGCGGTGCAGCGTGCGCGCGATGGCGCGGTCGTCCAGCAGGAGCCGGCGCTCGGGGGGTGCCATGCTGGACGTGAAACGTACTGGGCCGGAGCGGCGATAGGAAGCGCGCCCGCTATCCGCTCCCGGCTCCCCGTTCCCCGCCGCCTGCTCCCCGCCGCCGCACGCGCTCCGCGTACTCCACGACCTCGATCGCCACCGAGCGCAGCAGTTTCGCCTCGCGCAGGTCGAGCGGTACCCGATGGCCGATGCCGCGCACCGTCCGCATCACCAGCTCGCGGTTGCGCGTGCGGAAGAAGTCCACGGCCGCCAGCGCGCGCTCCGCGTCGTCCAGCATCTGCTCGAGCAGGGCCACGGGTGCGGGGGGCGCGTCGCGTCGCGGGCGCTTGAGCGGCCGCGCCTCGGCGCCGCGCGCGAGGGCCAGCTCGTAAAGGAAAAGCGCGACCGCGTGGCCGAGGTTGAGCGACGGGTAGGACGGATCGGTGGGGATGGTGACGAGGCGGTGCGCGAGGTCGAGCGCGGCGTTGTCGAGCCCCCGGTCCTCGCGCCCGAAGAGGAGCGCCACCGGGCCCCGCTCCGCGGCGGCCAGGACCTCCGCCGCCGCCGCGCGCGGCCGCTGGCCGTGGCGCCGCGCCGTGCGGCCCCGGGCCGTGAAGGCGACCACGTGGACGCAGTCGGCCAGCGCCTCGCGGAGCGCCTCGCACAGCACGACGCGCTCCAGCACGTCCGCCGAGCGGTGGGCGATGCCCTCGATGCGCCAGGGGTCGTACTCGGCGGGCGCGACGAGGCGCAGATCGCGCAAACCGAAGTTCTTCATCGCGCGCACGACGTGCGCGATGTTGGCGAGTTCCTGCGGCTCGTGCAGGACGACGACGATCACGGCGGCATGATAGCGCCACACGGGAGGGGACGCGAGTAGATTCCATGGCGGAGGAGGACCGATGCCGACGTACGACTACCACTGCCAGTCCTGCGGTGCGGAGTTCGAGGTCCGCATGTCCATGACCGCCTACGCCGAGGGCCCGCGGCCCGCGTGCCCCACCTGCGGCGCGACGGACGTCGAGCGCGCGTTCACCGCGGTCAACGTGCTCACGGGCGGGCGCGGCGCGAGCCCCCCGGGCTGCGGGAGCGGCGGGTTCACCTGAGGCGTGTG
>CAYLJK010000224.1:0-4976 GCA_964383975.1 uncultured Gemmatimonadales bacterium
CGGCGAGCCTGGGGGGTCCATCACCATCGAGACGACCGCCACGGCGGAGCGCCTGGTCGTTCGGATCGAGGACGATGCGCCGGTGTTCGACCCCTCCACCCTGCCGCCCCCGGACACCGGGAGCGACTGGGAACGCCGCCAGCCGGGCAAGGTGGGCTGGCACCTGGTGTACAGCGTGATGGACGAGGTGCGCCACGAGCCCCGCGGCGAGCGCGGCAACGTCGTGATCCTCGCCAGGCGCCTCGGACCCGCTTCGGCTCCAGCCCCCGGGACGGGCTGAGGCCGCGGAGCACGACATGGAAACCTGGGTGGAGCGCCGCGGCGACGTGAGCACCGTCCACGTCTCGGGCAGCGTGGACGGACTCACCGCCGAAGATCTCCAGCACGTGCTCTCGGGCGAGGTGGAGGCCGGGCGCCACCACCTGGTCGCGGACTTCGGCGCCGTGGACTACACGAGCAGCGCCGGCCTGCGCGTGCTGCTGGCCACGCTGAAGCAGACCCGATCGCGCGGCGGGGACTTGCTGCTCGCGGCCCCCCGCTCGGAGGTGCGCAAGGTGCTCGACCTGAGCGGCTTCACCGCCCTCCTGCGCGTCTTTGACACGGTGGAAGAGGCCGTGGGGAGTTTCGGCCGATGACCACCCCACCGCCGCCCGGCCCAACGACGGACGCGCCCGACCGCGCTCGCGCGAGAGTGCTGGTCGTCGGCCAGACCGCCGCCGACCGCGAGGCCCTCGGCCGTCACGTGCAGGGGGAAGGGTATGTCGTGGACACGGTCGGACGGACCGATGAGGCCTTCGCGAGGCTCCGGGTGGATCCGTTCGACCTGGTGCTGCTGGACGCGCATGTGCCCGGGATGGGCGGCCGGCGGTTCGTGGAGGCGCTCCGGGGCGACGCCGAGCTCGCGGAGATCCCGGTCATCGTGGTCTCGGCGGCGGACGACATCGAGACCGTCGCGCAGTGCCTCGAGCTGGGGGCTGACGACTATCTCCCCACGGTGTACCGGCCGGCGATGCTGCGGGCCCGGCTAAGTGCCGCGCTCCACCGCCAGCGCCTGCGCGACGCCGAGAGTCTGACGCGCGAGATGGCGGTCGCGCGGAACATCCAACGGGACTTCCTGCCCGAGACGCTCCCCGTCGCGATGGGCGTGCAGCTGGAGGCCGCGCTGCATCCGGCCCGCCAGGTCTCCGGCGACTTCTACGACGCCTTCCTGCTGGCACCCTCCGGCACGATCGTGATCGTCGTCGGGGACGTGTGCGACAAGGGGGTGGGCGCGGCGCTGTTCATGGCCCTGTTCCGCAGCCTCATCCGCGCCTCCGCCGACCCCGTCGGGGGCGGCGCGATCCAGATGATCGGCGGCCGCCGGACCCTCGTGCGTCAGTCGCTGGAATCCGCCACGCCGGCCGACTTGCTGACCCGGGTCGCGGGGTTCACGAACGACTACATCGCGCGTCTGCACGGACGCACCAACATGTTCGCCACGGTCTTTCTCGCGGCACTCGCCCCCACCACCGGGCAGTTCGACTACGTGAACGCCGGTCACGAGCCGGCCCTCGTCGTCACCCCGGAGGGTGTGATCCGCGAGCTGCGGCCCACGGGCCCCGCGCTCGGGCTCATGCCGGACCAGGTGTTCGAGGCGCGCGAGGGACAGCTCGAGCGCCACCACTGTCTCTTCGCGTTCACCGACGGGCTGGTGGAGGCGCGGAACTCGGCCGGCGAGGCGTTCGGCGCCGAGCGGCTGGAGGCCGCGCTGCAGGCGAACACCACGGTCCCCGCCAAGCTGGTCCGGGGTGTCATCGAAGCCGTCCGTGCGTTCAGCGGAACGGCCGAGCCTCACGACGACCTGACGCTGCTGGCCGCGACGCGCACAACGGGTTGAGGGGTCGAGCGGTGCGCCGGTTCGCACCGCTACCGGCAGCCCGATGCGAAGACGCTGCTGGCGGTGACTTGCCGGTGAGATGAAGCCCCGACCTCGCAGCTCCCCGCGAGATCGGGGCTTACACAGTCGGGACGGCGGGATTCGAACCCGCGACCCCCTGAACCCCATTCAGGTGCGCTACCGGACTGCGCTACGTCCCGTTACCTGTGCCGGCCCTTAGGTCTGCCTTTGCCGCGCCCGGACTCCAGTCCGTGGTCGGCCGGTTCCCTGCGCCCCCTTGTGCCGGGATGGTAATCTAGCCCCACGCGGCGCGCCGCGCACTGGATAGGGGGACCGGGGGAAGCCGCACGGCCGCACCGGAGCACAGCCGCACGGGACACGCTCCGGCGGGTGATGCCGACTGACCGCTCGGCATTCGCCGGCCGCTCGACTCCCGATTCCCCGTTCCCGAATCCCGGTTCAGTCGCATCAATTCCGCCTGGCCCTGAATGCATTGCGCCACTCGGCGCGCGGAGCATACGCTTGAAGTGTGGAGTGGATGAACGCGGTTGACACCGGCTGCCGGATGGAGTTCCGGAAGCTCTTCGACGCCAACTTCGGGCAGGCGCGCGCGGAGATGGCGACCGGGCGAGCGGAGAAGGAGCTGCTGCGCCTGGAGCTCCACGCGGAGACGCGGCAGCTCGAATCACGCGCGGACGCGAGGCTCGCGGACCTCAAGTCCGAGCTGCTCGGCTGGATGTTCCTCTGTTGGATCGGCACCATCGGTGCGGCCCTGCTGATGCTGAAGTTGTAAAGAAACCGCTGCCGTGATGATCCCCGCCCTGCTCACCCTCGCCGCCGCCGTCTCCGGCGCCCTCCACGTCCGCGCCGCCTACCGCGGCCCGCGCGCGCAGGTGTACGTCTTCAAACCGCTCACCGTGACCTGCCTCCTCGCGCTCGCGCTCCTCGCCGAGCCCGAGAGTGCACGCTACCAGGCGGCCATCGCCATCGGCCTCGCCTGCTCCATCGCCGGCGACGTCTTCCTCATGCTCCCCGGGGACCGCTTTCTCCCCGGCGTCGCAAGCTTCCTCCTCGCCCACATCGCCTACCTCGTCGCCTTCACCACCGGCGTGCCCCTCGGCGCCAGCCCCATCCTCCTCCTCCCGTGGGCCCTCGTCGGCGGGCTCACGCTCGCCGTGCTCTGGCGCCACCTCGGCCCGATGCAGGCACCGGTGGCGGTGTACGTCGCCGTCATCGTCGCCATGGCCTGGCAGGCCATGACCCGCATGGCCGTCGTCGGCTCCACCGGGAGCGTTCTCGCCGCCCTCGGCGCGGCCCTGTTCGTGGCCTCGGACGCCGCGCTCGCCCTCAACCGGTTCCGGAAGCCGTTCCGCGGAGCGGCCATCGTCGTGCACGCGGCGTACTACGCGGCGCAGGCGCTGATCGCGTGGAGTGTGTAGTGGTGGCGGGCGGCGGGCCAGCGGGAGCGCGGGAGAGCTAAGGGACCGCCCGGCCGCCCGGACCGTGGCGTGGCCGGCTTCCTCCCGCCCTCCCGTCCTCCCGCCGTATCTTCTCCCCACACCTCGACTGGAGCCCCACACCATGCGTCTCGCCCCCTGGGCCGCTGCCGCGCTGCTCGTCGCCGCCGCGTGCGCCCCGCAGGAGACCCCCGAACAGCGCCAGGCCCGCCTCCAGGCCGCATCCGACTTGGCGAAGACCGCCATCGAGGCGCAGCTCGCCCGCTTCGCCCGTCACGCGGCGACCGGCGCCTTCGACTCGGCCGTTGCCGTGTACGCGCCGAACTTCGTCGTCATGCCGCCCAACACCCCGGCAATGTCCAGTCGCGACTCCCTCATCGCGGCCCTGAGCGCCGGCGGCCCGTTCCAGATCACTTTCGACGTCCGCAACGTCTGGTCCGACGGCAGCAGCGCTACGGAGCACGGGACGTACAGCTTCACCGTGACGCCCCCCCGTCGCGCCCCGGTGACCATGAACGGCAAGTACATGGCCCGCTGGGAGCGCATCAACGGCGAGTGGCTCATGACCCACGACATCTGGAACGACGACGCGCCGATGCCGGGGAACTGAACCAGCCGGAAGGCGGGAGAGTGGGGAGCGAAGGCGGCGCGGCACGGCTCCCCGTTCCCCGCTTGACTCATCCATACGCAGCTATCATACTCGTCTCATGAGTAAGCGCCTCCAGATCCTCTTGGACGACAATGAGTTCCGTGATCTCCAGCGCGCGGCCAGGCGCGAGCGGGTTACGGTCTCCGACTGGGTCCGGGAGGCGATCCGGCAGGCGTGGCGTCGGCGCAGTCAGCGACCCACCGACCGCCGCGTGGCGGCCGTCCGCGAGGCCAGCCGTCACACCTTCCCCACCGCCGACATGCCGCAGCTGCTCCGGGAGATCGAGCACGGCTACCTCGGCCCGGACGAGGGATGATCTTCCTCGACTCCAACGTCCCGATGTACCTCGTGGGGGCGCCGCACCCCCACAAGACCGACGCGCTACGGCTCCTGGAGCGCACCATCACCGACGGCGAACGCCTCGTCACCGACGCCGAGGTCCTCCAGGAGATCCTGCACCGCTACACCGCCATCCACCGGCGCGACGCCATCCAGCCAGCCTTCGACGCCCTCCTCGGCGTGGTGGACGAGGTCTTCGCCGTGGAACTGTCCGACGTCGAACGCGCGAAGACCATCCTCCTCGGCCATCCCGCCCTCTCCGCGCGCGATGCCGTCCACCTGGCGACGATGGAGCGCCAGGGGGTCACACGGATCATGAGCTTTGATGCGGGCCTCGACGGCTACCCCGGAGTAGAGCGGCTGCGATGAGCCGCCTCCGTGCCTCCGTGCCTCCATGCGCCCGTGCCCGCGTGCCTCTGTGCCTCCGTGCCCTCCTGCTCCTCTCGCCCCTCCCCCTCCACGCGCAACGCCCCTGCCCGGCCGCCGACTCCCTCGTGACCGCCGGCTGGACGCACTACCGCGCAGGGCGCATCCCGGAGGCCGGGGCCGCGTTCGCCGCCGCGCTGGAGCGCTGCCCGGGGGACCAGGCCGCGCGCATCGGCGCCGCGTACGTGGCGCTGCGCCGGGATTCGCTCGCCGTCGCCGGCGCCCGCTT
>CAYLJK010000225.1:0-2604 GCA_964383975.1 uncultured Gemmatimonadales bacterium
CGGAAAACCTGGTGACGGGCGAGGTGCGGCACACCAACACCTGCTACCTGACGTTCGTCGCCATAGACGCCTCGGGCCGGCCGACGCCGGTGCCGCCGGTGCGCCCGGAGACCGAGGAGGAAGAGGAGCGGTACCGGGCCGCGGAGGAGCGGCGCGCACGCCGGCTCGCCGACCGTGACGCGGCGAAGGCACGGCTGCGCCGCTCATGAGGTTCGAGCGCATCACGCTGGTCCTCTCCGGCGGCGGGATGAAGGCCAACGCGCACGTCGGGGTGCTGCGCGCGCTGGCCGAGGCGGGGATCCGCCCGGCGTCCATCATCGCCACCTCGGCCGGGGCGTTCGTGGGGGCGCTGGCGGCGGGCGGGATGGACGTGGACGCCATCACCGCGCTGGTCTGCGGGCTCACGAAGCGCGACTACGTGATCGTCAACCGCGCCTCGCTCCTGGCCCGCGGGATCGGGGCGACCGGCGTGCTGCGGCCGGAGCCGCTGCACGACCTGCTGACGCGCGTCCTCCCCGTCCAGGCGTTCGACCGCCTGGTGCTGCCGCTGCGGATCACGGCAGTGGACCTCGACAGCGGCGAGCTGACGGTCTTCGGCGCCGGCGGCATCACCGCCTGCACCGTCGGCCAGGCGGTGTACGCCTCGATGGCGCTGCCGCTCTACTTCCCGCCGGCCGTCATCGGCGGGCGCAGCTACGCGGACGGAGGCGTCCTCGCGGTGCTGCCGCTCGGGCTCGTCCAGCCAGGCGAGGCGGACTTGGTCATCGCCGTGGACACGGGACCCGCGTTCGCCGCGCACCCGGAGTGGCGGCGGCTCGCGCCCCGGATGCTCGGCTGGCACGACCGTTCGCTGGGCATCGCGATGGCCGACCAGCGGGAGCGCACGATCGCCGCCTACCAGACCGACGCCGCGAGGCCGCCGCTGCTGCTGGTCCGGCCCGCCGTGGACCCGCATGGGACGTTTGCGTTCGACCGGACGCGCGATTTCATTGCGGCCGGGTACCGGGCGGCGCACGCCGCCCTCGCGGCGAGGGTCCGGGCATGACGAAGATCGCCAACGACGTCCGGCTGTTCAGCGTGGAGCAGGCGAACCGCACGCTCCCGCTGGTCTCGCGGATCGTCGCCGACATCGTGGCCGAGTACCCGCGGTGGTGCGATCTGGTGGGCCGCTTCGAGCTGGCCGCGGCCGGCGCGCGGCTGGAGGACGGCGAGTCGGAGGCGATGCGCGCCCTGCACGAGGCGGTGGACGCCTCGGCTGCCCGCATCGGCGCGTACCTCGGCGAGCTGGACCAGATCGGCTGCCGGCTGAAGGGCTTCGAGCAGGGGCTGGTGGACTTCCACGCGATGTATCAGGGGCGGCTCGTCTTCCTCTGCTGGCGGCGGGGCGAGGAGGTGGTCACGCACTGGCACGAGGTGGATGCCGGGTTCGCCGGCCGCCAGGCCATCACGCCGGAGTTCGCGGCCGCGGTCGCGGAGGCGCTGACATGATCCTGTTCCTGCACTGGGTGGGCTTCTCGGTCTGGCTCGGGGCCGCCCTCACCTTCATGGTCTGGGGTCCGGTCTCGAAGGCGGCGCCGCTCCCGGTGTGGGCGCACGTCTGGGACACGCTGGCCAAGGTCCAGCGCTGGCTCGTCGCGCCGGGCTGCGCGGCGGTGACGGTGACGGGGCTCGTGCTGTCAATGCAGTACGCGCAGCGCGGGATGGCGATGGGCGCGGCGTGGCTGGTCGTGATGCAGGTGGTCGGGCTGCTCGCCGCCGTGCTCCAGCTGGCCGTGGCCACGCCGCTCACCAACCGCATCGCCTACCTCGCCATCCGCAGCCTGGAGAAGGGGGAGAAGGACCCGCGGGCCGAGAAGGTTCGGAGCCGGCTTGCGCTGGTCTCGTCGGTGACGGGGACGATGGTCCTCGTCGTCATCTACCTGTCGGCGGTCAAGCCGATCTGAGGTGTCCATGACGCATCGTCGGGGATTCCTGCGCGACGCGGCCCTCCTCGGGGCCGCGTTCGCCGTTCCGGGGCAGGAGCGCGGGATGGCGGCGCGGGAGGGAGGATGGCCGGGGAGCGCGAGGGCGCAGGATCCCTGGGCGGAGGTCCGCGCGCGGTTCACCATCTCGCCGCGCGGCATCTACTTCAACACCGGGACGGTCGGCGCCTCGCCGCGCGCGGTGGTCGAGGCCACCGAAGGGCACCTGGAGGCCTTCGAGACCGTCTTCGAGCAGCGCGCGGCGGACATCGCCGGGCTGCGGGCGGCTCTCGGCGAGCTGCTCGACGCGCCGGCCGACAGCTTCGCCTTCCCGCGCAACACGACGGAGGCAATGAGCTGGGTGGCCGGCGGCCTCGACCTGGCGCGCGGCGGCGAGATCCTGATGACGGACCAGGAGCACGTCGGCGGGCAGATGCCGTGGGAGGCCGCGGCTCGGCGGCACGGCCTGACCGTGCGTTACGTGCGCCTGCCCGTGCCGGCGCGCAGCGCGCAGCAGGTGCACGACGCCTGGATGCGCGAAGTCACGCCGCGCACTCGCGTCGCGATGATCACGCACGTGACCTTTTCGAACGGCCTCATCCAGCCGGTCCGGGAGCTGTGCGCGGAGTTCGGGCGGCGCGGC
>CAYLJK010000225.1:2614-4963 GCA_964383975.1 uncultured Gemmatimonadales bacterium
GTTCTTCGATAATTTGGTCGAGTTCATCTTCATTGACGGGGCGCACCCGCCGGGCCTGCTGCGGCTCTCCCTGCGGGCGCTGGGCTGCGATTACTACTGCTCCTCGCCGCACAAGTGGCTGCTCGCGCCCAAGGGTTGCGGTCTCTTCTACGCGCGCGAGGAGGCGGCGGCACGGCTCTGGCCGGTGATCGTCTCCGGCGGGTGGGACGACACGGCGCTCAAGGCCGGACGGTTCGATCACCTGGGCACCCGGAACGACTCGCTGCTCGCGGGGTTCAAGGCGGCGATGGACTTCCACCGCGAGGTGGGGCCGGAGCGCGTGTACGCGCGCATCCGCGAGCTGAGCGAGCGGCTCTACGCCGCGCTCGCGCGCACCGACGGCGTGGAGCTCAAGAGCCCGAGCGACCCCTCCATCCGCGCGGGACTCATCTCGTTCACCGTGCGCGGGTGGCCGACGCCGGAGCTGATCCAGGAGCTGATGCGCCGCGGGACGGTGCGCGTGCGGCACGTGGCCGAGCACCGGCTCGACTGGGTGCGGATGACGACGCACGTGTACAACAGCGAGCAGCAGGTGGACACCGTGGCGGGCCTGGTCGAGGAGATGGCAAGGGAAAGGAGCTGATCGGGGGCCGGGCGGCAGGCAGTGGGCAATAGGCAGTAGGGCGGTCAGGTCCCGGCTCCGCGGCGCGAAGGGCAGAGCGGGGCCACGGGGCAGATGCCGCAGCGCGGGGTGCGCGCGGTGCAGACCAGCGCTCCCAGCTCCATGATCGCCTGGTTCAGCACCCAGGCACGCTTCCCGTCCCGCGGCAGGATGGCGGCGTGGAGTTCCCGCAGCGCCCGCAACCCACAGTGCCTCCGCGTCTCTGGTCTTCCGTGCCAGCCGCCTGTGAACACCCTCCGCAGCACCCTCGCCACGTTCGTGTCCACCGTCGCGGCCGGTTGCTCGTAGGCGAAGCAGGCGACGGCGCCGGCCGTGTAGGGCCCGACGCCGGGGAGCCGCTCCAGCTCCGCCGGATCTTCCGGCAGCCTCCCGTCCATTTCCCGCACCACGACCCTTGCGAGGCGGTGCAGGTACTCGGCGCGGCGGTAGTAGCCGAGGCCGTCCCAGGCTTCTCGGACGGCGCGCGGTCGCGCGCGGGCGAGCGACGCCAGTGAGGGGTAGCGACGCAGGAAGCGCGGCCAGTACTCCAGCACGCGGCTGACCTGCGTCTGCTGGAGCATGAACTCCGAGACGAGGACGGCGTACGGGTCGCGGGTGCGCCGCCACGGCAGGTCGCGCGCGGTGCGGCGGAACCAGGCGACGAGGCGCCGCCGGAAGGCGGCGGCGCGCGGGCGGGCGTTGGACTTTGCCGGCATGGACGGGGAGATTATAGCGCCTGGGCATGGATCCGTTCACCTCCACGCGCGATCTCCCGGTCCACATCCGGGCGCCGCGGTTCGTCGGCCGGCCGTTCGTCATGGTGCTCCGGCACGTCGGCCGCTTCGGGCGCATGCTGCTCGAGCTGGCGCGCGCGCTGGCGGAGGGGCGGCAGTGGATCCCCCGCGCGGTGGACCAGTGCCGGAGCGTGGGCTACGGGTCGCTGTTCATCGTCCTGCTCACCGCCGGGTTCGCCGGGGCGGTCACCTCGCTCCAGGCGGGGTACCAGTTCACCGGCAACGTCCCGCTCTATATCGTCGGCTCACTGGTCGCCGAGAGCATCATCCTGGAGCTGGGCCCGGTGCTCACCGGGCTCATCCTCGCGGGGCGCATCGGGGCGCGCTACGCCGCGGAGCTGGGGACGATGCGGGTCACCGAGCAGATCGACGCGCTGGAGACGCTCGGCCGCAACCCGGTCTCGCACCTGCTGCTGCCGCGCATCGTCGCGGGCGCGGTGATGGTGCCGGTGCTGGTCATCCTGGCGGACGGCATGGGCATCCTCTCGGGGTGGCTCGCAGCCAAGAGCGCCATCGGCATCACCGTCGCGGACTTCCTCTACGTCACGCGGTACTTCTTCCGCACCTTCGATCTCTGGTACTCGCTCATCAAGGCGGAGGTGTTTGGGCTCGTCGTGACGCTCATCCCGTGCTACGTCGGCTTCACGGCGGAGCAGGGCGCCTAGGGTGTGGGGCGTGCGACCACGGTGGCGGTGGTTTGGTGACTCTGACCTGGTACGCGTCGCCCGGTTGCTGTGGATGCGACGGCACATTCCGTTTTTGAGGCTGATGTTTTTCGGCATCTGCCCGGAGTTCCGTAAACAGGGCACCGATGCAATCTTGTTCGATGAAGTAAAAAAGTACGCCATGAAGAGGGGTTACCAAAAATGCGAGGCTTCTCTGCTGCTGGAGGATAACCACCTGGTACTCAGCCCA
>CAYLJK010000226.1:0-4878 GCA_964383975.1 uncultured Gemmatimonadales bacterium
ACTTCGCGACCTCTTCCTCGTACTTCTTCTCCGTGAGCTTCTTCGTCAGGTCCACGTCGTCGAGGACCGTCTTCGATTCCTTCAGCTCCTTCAGCGCCGGGATCGCCTGGGTGAGGCGCTCGCGTTTGCGCGCCGCCGGGGCCGGGGCCGGGGCGGCCGCCTCCTTCGCTTCGAGCGCGCCCTGGAGGGCCTCGGCCAGTGCCTTGAAGACCTTGAGCCGCCGCCAGTACTTGTCGGTCGCCTCGACGATCGTCCACGGGGCGTACGCGGTGTTGGTCCGCTCGAGCATCTCCTCGGCGGCCTCGCGGTAGTCCTCGTACTGCTTGTGCGCCTTCCAGTCCTGCTTGGTGACGCGCCAGGCGTCGTACTTGCTCTTCTCGATCTTCTTGAAGCGCCGGCGCTGCTCCTCCTCGCTGATGTGCAGCCAGAACTTGACGATGAGCGTCCCGTCGTCGGCCAGCATCCGCTCGAACTGGTTGATCTCATTGTAGGCCGACTGCCATTCCTGGCGGCCGATCTCGCCGTCCACACGGGCCGCGAGGACGCGGTGGTACCAGGAGCGGTCGAAGATGGCGATCTCGCCCCGGCCGGGGATGCGGGTCCAGTAGCGCCAGAGGAAGGGCCGGAGCTGCTCCTCCTCGTTGGGGGCGTAGATGGGATGGACCCGGTAGCCGCGCGGGTCGAGCCGGCCCACGATCTTCTCGATCGTGTCCCCCTTCCCGGCCGCGTCCCATCCCTCGAGGACGATGATGACCGGGATCTTCGCCTCGTACACGGCGCGCTGGAGGTCGTCGAGCTTGTCTCGCAGCTGGTGGAACGACTTGTCGTACGTCGCCTTCTCAATATGCTTGTCGAGATCGATCGTCTCGAGCATCACGGCCCTCCCGGCCGAAGCCGACCCCAACGTATCGCCGAATGGACAACCTCTGCCATACCCTGGCCGGCATCGCCCTCGGCGAGGCCGGGCTGAAGAAGCGGACCCCGCTCGCCGGTGCGACCCTGCTCATCGGGGCGAACCTCCCTGACGTGGACGCGCTGGCCTACGCGTGGGACCCGGTGACGGCGCTGGGCTTCCGGCGCGGCTGGACGCACGGGGTGCTGGCCGCCGCAGTCCTGCCGCTCGTCCTGACGGGGATGCTGCTCGCCTGGGACCGGCTGGTGCGGCGGCGGCGCGACCCGATTGCAGCGCCCGCGGACCCGGGCGGGGTGCTGCTCCTCGCGGCCGTGGCCGTGGCGTCGCACCCGCTGCTGGACTTCCTCAACACCTACGGAGTGCGGTTCCTGATGCCCTTCAGCGGCCGCTGGTTCTACGGCGACACGCTGTTCATCGTGGATCCGTGGGTGTGGATCGCCTTGCTCACGGGCATCCTGGCTGGGCGGGGGACCGGGCGTCGCGACGGCGCGCCGTGGACGCGTCCCGCGCGGGCCGCCTTGCTCCTCGTGGCCGGCTACATCGTGCTGATGGCGGTGTCGGGGCAGCGGGTGCGCCGGGGCGTCGAGCGCGACGCCGCGCGTGCCGGGCACCCCGAGGCACGCGTCATGGTCGCTCCGGCGCCGCTCAATCCCTTCCGCCGCATGGTGGTGGTGGCGCTGCCGGACGCGTATGCCGTGGACGAGCTGGACCTGCTGCGGCGCCGCCTCCCCGTGCCCGCGGCGCGGTACCTTCCGACGCGCGCCACCGAGCCCGGCTCCCGCGCGGCCGCAGCCACCGGGCCCGGTCGCACCTTCCTCACGTGGGCGCGGTTCCCCTTCTACGTGGAGGGCGGCGACTGCCCCGCGCGCCACGTCTGCATCCGCGACGCGCGCTACTACCCGCAGACGTGGGCGGAGGTGGCCGTGCCGCTCGGCGGGCCGCTATCTTCAGCGACGCCTTCTGAATCGGAGCATCCGTGACCGAGCCCGTGTCCCGCCGTTCGTTCCTCCTGGCCGGCGTTGCCGCCGTTCCCGTCGCCGGCTCCGCCGTGCGTGGCGCCGGCTTCGGCGCCCCAACCGTCATCCTCCGGCCGCCGGCGCGTCCGTGCGCCATCTCGTCGGCGAACAGCCTCGCGCCCGTGACGCGCGCCATGGAGCTGCTCGCCCAGGGCGTGGACACGCTCGACGCCGCGGTGGAGGGCGTGAAGATCCAGGAGCTGGACCCCAACGACACGTCGGTCGGGTACGGAGGTCTGCCCAACGCGGAGGGCGTGGTGCAGCTCGACGCCTCGTGCATGCACGGCCCGACGAAGCGCGCCGGCGGGGTCGCGGCCCTGGAGGGGATCAAGACGCCGAGCGAGGTGGCGAAGCTGGTGCTGCGCTACACCGATCACGTGCTGCTGGTCGGCGAGGGGGCGCAGCGCTTCGCGCGCTCGTTCGGGTTTCCCGTCGAGGACCTGCTCACCGAGCGCTCGCGCCGGGCGTGGCTGCGCTGGCGGGCCAATCTCAGCGCCGATGACTCCTGGCTCGACGTGCCGCAGGGGGAGGTGTTCCCGGTCCGGCCGACCGGGACGATCAACCTCAACATCGTGAACGCCGCGGGGGACGTCTCGTCGGTCACCACGACGAGCGGCCTGGCGTGGAAGATCCCCGGCCGCGTGGGCGACTCGCCGATCATCGGCGCGGGCCAGTACACGGACAACGACGTGGGCGCGGCGGGCTCCACGGGCCGCGGCGAGGCCAACATCAAGGTGTGCGGCGGCTTCCTCACGGTCGAAGGGATGCGCCGGGGGCTCTCCCCGACCGACGCCTGCCTGGAGACGCTCCACCGCGTGGTGGCGACGACCGAGGCGCGGCTGCTGGACGCGCGCGGCCGGCCGCGGTTCGACCTCACGTTCTACGCCGTCACCAAGCGCGGCGACGCCGGGAGCGCGTCGCTGTATGCAGGCCGCCGCTACGCCGTGCACGACGGGCGCGAGGCCCGCTTCGCCGACTGCGCGTACCTGTTCGAGCGCGCCTAGGCGCCGTGTGACGGTGCGGCGCGGCGCCCTGCTTCTGCTGCTGGCCGCGGCCGCCGCGGGGTGCTACACCCGCGAGGAGCTGGAGCGACCGGCGCCGAAGCCGTTCCGCTTCCAGCTCCTCCCCTACCCCACCTGGGACGGTGACGAGGGGCTGGCGGGGCACCTCATCGCCGGGTGGCGGCGCGGCGCCAACCGGCTCCCGCCACCCGTCGCCGAGGCGATCGAGATCAACGCCGACGCGGCGCAGAGCGGGACCCGCGGGATCTCCGTCACGTGGGATGCCTCCTCGCGCTGGCCCGGCTGGCGCTTCCTCGCGCACGGGAGCGCCAACCGGTTCCGGCGGACGCCCTACTTCGGCATCGGCAACGAGAGCGTGTACGACGACTCGCTCCACGCCCTCTACCCCCGCTTCTACCAGTACGAGCTGCTGCGCACCGGCCTCACGCTCGCGGCGCAGCGGCGGCTCCGCGGGCCGGTGCGTGGGCTGGTCGCCGTCCAGGCGCGGCACTACCGCGCCCGGATGCTCGACACCGCGACCGCCTACGCCCGAGACCTCGCGGCCGGCGTCGCCGCCGACAGCGGCAGCTCCGACGGCGTCGAGCTGCGCGCGGGGCTCGTCTATGACACCCGGCGCGAGGAGGCCTCGCCGAGCCAGGGCGCCCTCCTCGAGGCGATGTCGGCCTGGAGCGTGCGGGGGCGCAGCTACCGGCGCACGCTGCTCAGCGCGCGCGCGTTCCTCCCGTTCGGCGAGTGGGAGCAGTACGTCCTCGCCTTCCGGCAGACGGTCGAGCTGGCCTCGGACACCCTGCCATTCTTCGTGGCCTATGAGCGGCTCACGACGTGGCGGCCGGAGGACGGCTTCGGCGGGCCGACGAGCATCCGGCTCTACACGCGCGGCCGCTTCCTCGGGGACAACCGCGCCGTTATCAGCGCCGACTTCCGTTACAAGTGGGTGGACGTGCCGGCGCCGACGAGCCCGTTCCGGGTCTGGCTGCTGGCCTTCGCCGACGCGGGCCGGCTGTGGGGCGTGGGCGAGGGCCCGGACCTGCGCGGCCTGCACTGGTCCGGCGGCGTCGGCGCGCGGCTCCAGTTCGGCAAGGGCGGCTTCTTCGGCATCGACGTCGGGTCCACCGACGAGACGGCGGTCACGTTCGCCGTCGGGACCGTGTTCGGGTTCTGACGTGACCGGGATCGCGGAGCAGCTCGCTGGCAGCCCGGTGGCGGCGCTCGTCACGATGTTCATGGCGGGTCTGGCGACGAGCCTGACGCCGTGCGTGTATCCGATGATCCCGATCACCGCCGGGGTGATTGCGGGTGCCGGGGAGGGGAGTTGGGGGAGGAAGGGGAGTGAGGGGTGGAGCAGGAGGGTGGGGCTGACTCTGACGTACGTGCTCGGGCTCGCGCTGCTCTATGCGTCGCTCGGGCTCGTCGCCGGGCTCACGGGCTCCCTGTTCGGCACGGTCGGGTCGAATCCCTGGGCGCGGTTCGTGATGGCGAACCTGCTCCTCCTCTTCGCCCTCGCGATGCTCGATGTCATCCCCGTCGCCGCGCCGCAGCGACTCCTCGCGTGGGCCGGGCGGTTCGCGGGCGGGAGCTACGGCGGGGTGTTCGCGATGGGCGCCACCTCCGGGCTGGTCGCAGCACCATGCGGTGCGCCGGCGTTCGCGGCGGTGCTGACGTGGGTGGGCGGCACCGGGAGCCCGGTGCTCGGGTTCCTCTACCTCCTGGTGTTCTCGCTGGGGATGACGGCGGTGCTGGTGCTGGTCGGGCTGTTCTCGGGGACGCTCGCCGCGCTCCCGCGCGCCGGCCGCTGGATGGTGTGGATCAAGCGGGCCGGCGGCGTGATACTCCTGGGCATGGCCGAGTACTACTTCGTGCAGATGGGACGGGTGCTGTGAGAACGGTCGCGGCACTCGTGGCGCTCGCCCTAGCGGCGGCACCGGCC
>CAYLJK010000227.1:0-4837 GCA_964383975.1 uncultured Gemmatimonadales bacterium
CCGGAGTTGATTTCCCAGGACGAGCGACAATACGAGCAGCGCGGCCACCGCTCCCGCGCAGCGCCGCGGCCGGACCAAGGTCAGCCGATGGGCACGCGAGGCGGGGACGAGGTCCCGCGGCTCCAGCACCGCGGCGACTCGCGCGCCGTCCGGCCACCGCAGGCGGCAGTTGCGCTCCCGCGCGAGGCGCGCGCCTCCGCCCCAGACCGTGCCCGCCGCCAGCGCGGCCGCCAGGACGGCGGGCGCGCGCGCACGCCGCCACAGCAGCGCCGCGGCGAGCGCCGCGCACGCGCCCGCCGTCCAGGGAGCGGCGGAGACGGTCAGGCCGGCCGCGAGGCCGGCCGTGAAACCGATGGCAGCGGGGAGGACGGCCGGCGTCACCGCCGGCCGCCGGGGTTCAGGCGGGGGCGGCCGGCGCGCGCCCGCAGCGCGGGTTCGCGGCGACGAAGCGGAGTGCATCCATCATGACGACGAGTCCGTCGGTCCGACTCTGCCCCGCCAGGACGCCGACCCGCGAGACCACCTCGCCCTTCCGCGTCGCGACGTAGTGCGGCGGCAGCCGATTGAGCGCGTAGACCATCGCGTCCTCCCGGCACACCGGGCAGTCGTGCGCCTCCGGCACCTGCGGCAGCAGCTCGCGGTACAGCTCGGCGGCCAGCTCCTCGGTCACGTTCCTCATGCGGCGCCTCCCACGACGGCCAGACTCGGTGCGGCGGGCACCGCGGTGAACGTGGCGCCCGTCGTGCCGGTGAGCCGCACCATGCGGTACGTCCCGATCCAGGACGGCGGCCCGTCGAGGATCGCGACCCGGTTGTGCCTGGTGCGCGCCTGGAGGCCCCCGCCCTTCGGCGCGGTCCCCTCGACCAGCACCTCGTACGTCTTTCCCACCACGCCGGCGTTCCGCGCCCGCGCCACGCCACGGACCACCGCGATGAGCGTCTCCAGCCGCTCGGCCGCCACCGCGTCGGGCACCGCGTCGGGGAGCCGCGTCGCCGCCGTCCCCTCGCGCGGACTGAAGCGGAACGTGAACGCCCCGTCGAACCCGACGTCGCGCACGAGGTCCAGCGTCGCCGCGAAGTCCGCGTCCGTCTCGCCGGGGAAGCCGACGATGAGGTCCGTCGTGAGCGAGAGGTCGGGGATGGCGGCGCGGAGCCTCTCCACCACGTCCAAGTAGCTCTCGCGCGTGTAGCGGCGCAACATGCGGCGCAGCACGGCGGACGAGCCGCTCTGCGCGGGCAGGTGCACCGACTCGCACACCGCCTCGACCTCCGCCATGGCCGCGATGACGCGGTCGGAGAAGTCGTTCGGGTGCGGGCTGGTGAACCGGACCCGGCGCAGCCCGTCCACGGCGCCAACGGCCCGCAGCAGGTCGGCGAAGTCGCGATCGCCGTCGTGGTACGAGTTGACCGTCTGCCCAAGGAGCGTGACCTCCGTGACCCCGCGCGCGGCCAGCGCCTCCGCCTCGCGCACCACATCGGCCAATCTGCGACTCCGCTCCGGCCCCCGCGTGGCCGGGACGATGCAGAAGGTGCACCGATAATCGCAGCCCCGCTGGACCGTGATCCACGCCGAGGCTGACAGCTCCCGGACCGGGACGATGTCCTCGTAGTGCTCGTCCGGGACGAACTGGGTCAGCGCTCCGCGCTCCCCCTCCCGCGCCCGGGCGACGAGCTGCGGGAGCTGGCGGTAGCCGTCGGGCCCGGCGACGAAGTCCACGTGCGGGGCCTGGCGGAGCAGGCGCTCGCCGAGGCGCTGGGCCATGCACCCCACCACGCCCAGCACCGCGCCCGGCCGCTTGGACCGCTTGAGCTGGCCCACCCGGCCGATCACGCGCTGCTCCGCGTGGTCCCGCACCGCACAGGTGTTCACGAGGATCACGTCCGCCGCGTCCGGACCGTCCACGGGTCGGAGCCCCTCGCGCCGGAACACCCCGGCCATCAGCTCCGAGTCGGCCAGGTTCATCTGGCAGCCGTAGGTCTCGATGAAGAAGCCGGGCGCGCTCACGCCGCCTCCGCCCGCAGCCGCGCGCCATCCAGCACCAGGCGCGCCCGCACCCGGCGCCGGCCGACCACCCATGGAGCGTCAGCCGGCACCTGGGCGGCGAGGTAGTCCTCCGAGAGCGCGTCCTGCACGGCGCCGCGCCGCGCCTCGAGGACGAGGTCGGCCTCGCCCCCCGCCCGACTGATCCGGTGGGCGGTCGCCTTCGCCGCCGCCAGCGCGCGCAGCTCGGCGCCGCGCTCGCGCACGACGGCCGGCGGCGGCGGCGCGCCGAGACGCGACGCGGCCGTGCCGGCGCGGGGCGAGTAGGGGAACACGTGGAGGTATGTGAACGGCAGCGCCGCGATCAGGTCCACCGTGGCACGGTGGTCGGCGTCGGTCTCGCCCGGAAAGCCGACGATGACGTCGGCGCCGAGACCGAGCGGCCGCACGCGCCCCGCGAGCCGCTCCACGCGCGCGCGGTAGGCGGCGGCGGAGTACCAGTGGCGCCCCATCCGGCGCAGCACGCGGTCGCTCCCCGACTGGAGCGGCGCATGCAGGTGCGGCGCCACGCGGTCCGGGGCGTGGACGAGCAGGGCCTCGAGGTCGGCGTCCAGTTCCGTCGCCTCGACGGACGACAGGCGGAAGCGCACGCCCTCCACCTCGTCCACCAGCCGGCGCACGAGCCGCCCCAGCGTCAGACCGACGCCGCGGTCGTGCCCGTAGCTGCCGATGTGCACCCCCGTGAGCACCACCTCCGCATGGCGGCCGCCGAGGGCACGCGCCTCGGCCACGATCGCGTCCGGATCGCGCGAGACGTTCGCCCCGCGCGCCAGCGTGGTCGCGCAAAAGGTGCAGTGCTCGTCGCAGCCGTCCTGGACCTTGAGCCAGGCGCGCGAGCTGGTGGCGTAGCCGCGCAGCACGCCGCCCTCCGCGGGTGCGACGCCGAGCGCGCCGGCCACGGCCGCCGCGTCCGCCCCGCCCACAACGGCGGCGACCGACGGGAGCGCCGCGAGCCGCCCGTCATCACGCGCGGCGGCACATCCCATCACGACGGTGCGCAGGCCGGGGCGCCGCCGCGCGAGCGCGCGCACGAAGGTGCGCAGCTTGGCCTCGCCCACGTGCGTGACCGTGCAGGAGTTCACCACGGCCGCGTCGGCCTCCCGCGGGTCCGCCACCACGGCGCAGCCGGCGTCCTCGAGGCGCTGCCGTACGACCTCGGTGTCGTACTGGTTCGCCTTGCAGCCGAAGGTGTGGAGCAGGACCCTCACGGCCGGACGGTGAACCCCACGAAGGTCGTGGCGAACCGCTCCATGGTCGTGGCGCCGCTCCGGGACCCCCGCTCGTGCGCGAGGTCCACCGTCCCGCGCTCGCGCGCGAACGTGAGGCCGATTCCCACGCTCCAGGCGCGCTCCTCGATGCGCACGCCGACCGACGTGAACGGCGCCTGGCGCCACCGGTAGCCGCCGCGCAGCGGGACGCGCACCGGACCGAGCGTGACGCTCTGCACCTCGAAGCCGCCGGCGGCCGACCACACGTCGTGCCCCGGCTCCTCTCCCGCCGCGAGCAGGTCCGCGGCCGAGCGGCCCCAGGTGCGGTACTCGACCGTCGTCGCCGCGAGCACGCCCGGGACGACGAGGATCCGGGCGCCGGCGGCGTACTCGGCCGGGAGCGCCGTCGTCGCCTCGGTGCCCGAAGTGTTCTCCGACCGCAGCCGGCCGTTGAACCGCGCCGACGCACCGACCTCCACGCGCCCGAGCGCCGCGAGCACGCCCGCGCTCACGCCCCACGCGCCGAAGTCCGTGATGCCCACTTCGGCGATCTCGAGGTAATTGGGGTCGTCGAAGATCCGCTGCGTGGTCAGCCGCGTCGAGCCGAGCAGCCGGTGCGCGGCCACCCCGACGAGGACGCGGCGGCCGATCGGGCGGCCGAGCGTGAGCGCCGCATCGGTCACCCCCCCGAGCGAGCGCGTGGCGTCGCGGAACCCCTCCATCTCGCCCTGGACCACCATCGAATCGCGGCGCTCCACCTGCCAGCTGCGGTCCAGGTAATCGGAGAATCGGACGCCGATCGTCAGGCCGCGCGGCAGCGTGGTCGCGAATCCCACGAGCGGGAAGCGCGTGGTCTGCTGCGCCGCATCGCCGCTCGCGGCCGTGTAGCGGCGGGCCGTGGGCGCCGCAGTCGCCCAGCCCTGGAGCAGTCGCACCCGTCCCTGCGCCGCGGGGTTCAGCCCCATCTGGTGGTCGAACGCGCCGAACGCCCCGGCCGTGCCGGCGGTGCGCGCGGTCACCGCGCGACCCGGCCAGCCGAGGCCGCGGATCCCGAAGACCGAGCCCTGCGCCGCAGCATCCGGCGCGACGAGCGCGAGGAAGACCGCCGCGAGGAGCGGCGCGCGGCGCCTCACGGCACCCCGAAGCGGAACGGCCGCATGAAGGTGACCTCGAGACGCGGCGCCATCGCGCCGCCGGAACCCACCGCCTCGAACTCGTTGACGTTGTACTCCTCGAAGCGGCTGCGCAGCTCGACGAGCCGCGGGAGGGAATCCTGGGGCACGCCCCGCCACAGGCGCAGCACCCGCGCCACCTCGATGCGCACCTCAACGGAGTCGCCGACCGCGACGCGCCCGAACCCCTGGACCGTGGTGTCCTGGAAGATGATGGACTTTCCGCCGAAGTCGCGCAGCACCGGGGCGGCCTGGACGGTGAACGAAGTGTGCGGCACGCCGGTCGCCGGCCGGACGAGCCGCAGCACCAGCGTGGCGCGCAGGATCGCGGCCGAGTCGGTGAGGTAGGCCGGCACCTGGAGGCGCAGCAGTGCCCGGGCGGCCGGGGTGTTGCCGACCACGATGCCCCTCCGGGTA
>CAYLJK010000228.1:0-4830 GCA_964383975.1 uncultured Gemmatimonadales bacterium
CGCGTGTCCAGCCGCAGCGCGACCGTCGCGACGCCCAGCGCGTCGAAACGCCCCAGCGCCTGGCGGTTCGCCTCCGAGGCGTACAGCACGACGAGGTCGGGGTGCCGCGCCACGACGGCCTCGACGTTCGGCCCCAGCCCGTTCCCCACGTCGGGGACCGCGCGGGCCGCGGCGGGCCAGTCGCACCACGACGTGCGGCCGACGAGCCGGTCGCCGAGCCCCATGGCGAAGACGAGCTCGGTAGTGGCGGGCGAGAGGGAGACGATGCGGCGCGCGGGCGCCGCCAGCGAGACGGACCGCCCCCAGTCGTCGGCGACCGGGGCCAGGGTGACGGCGCCGTCGCGGCTGCACGCCGCGAGCAGCAGGGGTACAGCGAGGATGTGGCGGAGCGCCACCGTCCCTCCCACGAGGGTCGTGCGTCGGAGCGGACGGTGAGGTCTCCTGGCTCCGGGCCCGCCGCCCGCCTTCCCGGCCTCTCGGCCAGTGGCATCATGGACGACGGTGGGGACGGACTGTCCCGGCCCGTTACAGTGGCGGGGCCGCGCCGGACTCGCACCGGCTTCCGTGATCCCCGTCCGCAATCGGTTGTCCGTGCAATCTGACGGAGGCGCTACCCCCGCGCAACGAGCCGCGCCAACTCCGTCTTCAGCCGGCCGCGCCGCGCCAGGTATGCCGCCCACTCGTCGGCCGGCGTCGCGTCCTGGTGGTCGGCGTACCGCTCGTCGAGCGCGACGAGCTGCGCGAGCAGCGCGTCGCGATCCGGGGACCGCGGCGCGGCCGCCGGCGCGGCCGGCCGGCGCCGGAACGCGACCACCGCCCCGCCGGCAAGCACCAGCGCCGCGAGACCGAGCGCGAGCGCCGTCGTGTTCCCGGCCAGACCGCTGCCGCCGAAGCGCACCTCGACCTCGGATCCGGCGCGCAGCGCGTCGCCGCCGAGCCGCTGGAAGGTGCGCCCCTCCATCTGGAGCGGCTCCATCGCCACGAGGCCGCTCCCCGCCCGCACCGGCTCCTCCGAGAGGACCTCGAAGCGGATCGTCGGCTGGTCAACCGGCACGACGAGGTGGCG
Organism: uncultured Gemmatimonadales bacterium; assembly: GCA_964383975.1. GTDB lineage: Bacteria > Gemmatimonadota > Gemmatimonadetes > Gemmatimonadales > JACORV01 > DASXPG01. The sequence goes on from CAYLJK010000228.1 coordinate 1,067, forward strand.
ACCGCGCGGCAGCGCGTACCCCAGGACGATCTGCTTCGGACCCGGCGGGAACGGCGCGGCCACCCGCACCGAGTCACCGCCGAAGGTCACCGCCGCCGGCGAGACCTCGCCCTGCCCCACCTCCGGCGCCTCGATGCCGGGCGGGAGCCGCATGCTCCAGACCGGCGCGGTGCTGTCGGGGCCCACCCGCGTGGTGGTGCCCTCGTTGCGCACCTGGATGATGTCGAGCAGCCGGCGCCGTCCCTGCGCGTCCGGCCGCGCGACGATCAGATGCCGCATCCCGACATGGAGCGCGGGTCCGGCGGTGCTGGTGTCGTACACCGCGAGGCTGACGGTCTGCGGATCAGTGGCGTCGGCGCCGATCGGCTCGGCGAAGTAGCCGATCCCCTGGAAGCGCGCGCTCACGAAGTACACGGCGCCTGCTTCGCGGCGCGCCACGCGCAAGCGCGCGCGGCCGTCGGCGCCGCTGCGTGTCGAGTCCACCGGGCCGGCGGTCGCGCCGACGCGGTGCAGGACAACCCAGGCGCCGCCCACCGGCGTCGAGTCCGCGCCGCGGACGACCAGGAGACGGGCGGTGACGGTGAGCGGGCCCGAGGGAACGGCGGCCGGGGGAGCGGTGGACTGGGCGGCAGCGAGCGCGGGCAGGAGAAGAGCGGCCGCCGCGACGGCGGGGCTACGGCGTGAACTTGCCAAAGTCCTCGGGGTCCAGCTTCTGGAGGTAGTCCTGGAGCGACGTCGCATCGAGCGGTCCCGAGGGTCCCGCCTCCTCAATCGGCGTGCTCGGGGTCTCGAGCAGGTCGGCGACGGTGTAGATCGGCGCCTTGAGCCGCAGCGCGATGGCGATGCTGTCGGACGGGCGGGCGTCCACCTGGACCACGTCCTCGTGGCGGTGGATCCACAGCTCCGCGTAGTAGGTGTTGTCCTGCACCCGGGTGATCAGCACCCGGCGCAGCGTGCCGCCGAGCCCGATGATCACCTGCTTGAGCAGGTCGTGCGTCAGCGGCCGGCCGAACTTGACCCCGGCCAGCTCCATGGCGATGGCGCTCGCCTCCCCCGGCCCGATCCAGATCGGGAGGACCCGCGGGCCCTGGAGCTCCCGCAGGATGACGACGGGCGCGTTCGACGTCCGGTCGAGGCCGAGGTGCGCGACCCGCACCTCGATCCAGGGGCTCTTCGCGTCAGGTGCCAAGGTCCCACGACGCCAGGTACGTCCGCTGCTCCGGGGTCAGCACGTCGATCGCGATGCCCATGCCCGCGAGCTTGAGCCGCGCGATCTCCCGGTCGATCTCCGCGGGCACCGCGTGCACGTCCTTCGCCAGCGACGCGCCGTGCTGGACGAGGAACTCGGCCCCGAGGGCCTGGTTCGCGAACGACATGTCCATCACGGCCGCCGGATGGCCCTCGGCCGCGGCCAGGTTGATGAGGCGCCCCTCGCCGAGCACGAAGATCCGCCTGCCGTCCAGCACCCACTCGTCCACGAACTGCCGCGCCGCGCGCGGCCCCTGCGCCACCTCCGCGAGGTGGGCCAGGTCGATCTCGACGTTGAAGTGGCCGCTGTTGCAGACGATGGCGCCGTCCTTCATCGCGCGCATGTGGTCCACGCGGATGACGCTGACGTTGCCGGTGAGGGTCACGAAGACGTCCCCGATCGGGGCCGCCTCCGCCATCGGCAGCACCCGGAAGCCGTCCATCGCGGCCTCGAGCGCCTTCACCGGGTCGATCTCCGTGACGATGACGTTGGCTCCCTGCCCGCGGAGCCGCATCGCGACGCCGCGCCCGCACCAGCCGTAGCCGGCGACCACCGCCGTCGAGCCGGCGAGCAGCGTGTTCGTCGCCCGCAGGATGCCGTCCACCGTGGACTGTCCGGTGCCGTACCGGTTGTCGAAGAGGTGCTTCGTCTCCGAGTTGTTGACGGCGATGACGGGGAACTGGAGCACGCCGTCCTTCGCCATCGCCTTGAGCCGGATGACCCCCGTCGTGGTCTCCTCCGTGGAGCCGATGACGCCGCGCAGCAGCTGCTGCCGCTGGTCCGCGGTGAGCGCCTCGACCCACACGCGCACCGGCTTCGCCAGGTCGTCGAGGCGGTTCAGCGCGATCATGTGCAGCGCCCCGACCACGTCGGCCCCGTCGTCCATGGTGATGTCCGGCCGGTGCGCGATCGCGTCGCGGATGTGCTCGTAGTACGTCGTCTCGTTCTCGCCCTTGACGGCGAACACGGCGATGCCGTGGTCACGCACCAGGTAGGCGGCGATGTCGTCCTGCGTCGAGAGCGGGTTCGAGGCGCACAGCGCCACGTCGGCGCCGCCGGCCTTGAGGGTGATCGCGAGGTTCGCGGTCTCCGCGGTGACGTGCAGGCAGGCGGAGAGGCGCTTCCCCTGGAGCGGCCGCTCCGTCTCGAAGCGCGCGCGGATGCGGCGCAGCACCGGCATGGCGCGCTCCGCCCACTCGGTGCGGCGCTTCCCCTCGTCGGCGAGGGCCAGGTCCTTCACGTCGTAGGTCGGCTTGGCGGCGACGGCCATCGGCTCGGTCCTCAGCGCCCGGCGCCGTGTGCGGCGCGGGCCACGCGGTTCGCGGTCTCGAGCAGCTCCGACGCGCGGTCGGTCCGCTCCCAGGTGAAGAACTCCACGTCACGGAACTGCCCCTCTTCGCGCCCCTCGACCTGCCGGCGCTCCGCCCGGCGGCCGAAATGCCCGTACGCGGCCGTGGCGCGGAAGATGGGGTTGCGCAGTTCCAGCGCCTCGATGATGCCCTTCGGCGACAGGTCGAACTGCTCCCGGACCGCCGCCTCGATCGCCGTCTCGGGGAGTGTCCCGGTGCCGAACGCCTGCACCAGCACGCTCACGGGCTGCACGACGCCGATGGCGTAGGCCAGCTGGACCTCGCAACGCTTCGCGAGCCCGGCGGCGACGATGTTCTTCGCGATCCAGCGCGCGGCGTACGCGGCCGAGCGGTCCACCTTCGTCGGATCCTTCCCGCTGAAGGCGCCGCCCCCGTGCCGGGCGAAGCCGCCGTAGGTATCCACGATGATCTTGCGGCCCGTGAGCCCCGCGTCCCCCTGCGGGCCGCCGACCACGAACTTCCCGGTCGGGTTGATGTGATAAACCGGCTCACCGTCGCGCAGCCACTCGCCGCAGACCGGCCGGATGACGTGATGGATGACGGCCTTGCGCAGCTCCTCGTAGGGGATCGTCGGCTCGTGCTGCGTCGAAATCACCACCGCCGAGACGCGTCGCGGGCGATCCCCCTCGTACTCCACCGTGACTTGCGACTTCCCGTCCGGCCGGACCCACGCCAGCTCGCCGCTCTTGCGCACCTCGGCGAGGCGCCGCGTGAGGCGGTGCGCCAGGAGGATCGGGAGCGGCATCAGCTCCTCCGTCTCGTCCGTGGCGTACCCGAACATCATCCCCTGGTCCCCCGCCCCGCCCGTGTCCACTCCCTGCGCGATGTCCGGCGACTGCCGGTCGATGGAACTGAGCACCGCGCACGTCTCCGCGCCGATGCCGAACGCGGGGTCGGTGTATCCGATGCTCGCCAGCGTCCCGCGCACGATGTCGGGCACGTGGACGTAGGTGCTGGTGGTGATCTCGCCGCCGACCACCGCCATGCCAGTAGTCACGAACGTCTCGCACGCCACGCGCGCGGTCGGGTCCCGCGCCAGGATGGCGTCGAGCACGGCGTCGGAGATCTGGTCGGCGATCTTGTCGGGGTGGCCTTCGGTCACCGACTCCGACGTGAACAGGTACTCGCGGGGCGCCATCAAGTTC
>CAYLJK010000229.1:0-4825 GCA_964383975.1 uncultured Gemmatimonadales bacterium
CCGCCTTCGCTCAGCGCAGCCGTGGCCGGCCGCCGTTCACGGGTTCGGATCGGGGAAGAGGCGCCGGCCGAGCAGCGCCTCGATGCGCGCCAGCGAGAGCCGCGCCGCCTGTCGGGCCTGCACGAGCGCGGCCTCGGCCTCGCCCAGGGCCACCTGCGCCTCGAGGAGGTCGAGGATGGTGGTGGCCCCCTCGCGGTAGCGCGCGCCCTGCACGCGGTACGTCTCCGCCGAGGCCTGCGCGGCGACCAGCGCCAGCTCGATCCCGGCCCGCGCCGTCCGGTAGCCGTACCACGCCTCAGCCATCGCCTCCGCGGCCCACCGCTCGCGGTCCTCGCGACGGGCGCGCGCGGCGTCTCGCTCCCCGCGCGCGCGGGCGGCGGACAGCTCGCGCCGCCCCGCATCCCAGAGCGGGACGGTCACGGTCAGGGCGAGTGAGCTGCGCCGCACGTAGGACGGAAAGAAGGTGGCGTCGTACGCCGCCCACGCCCCGCCCACCGATACCGTCGGGAGGTAGGCGGCGCGCTGGGCCGCGAACGCCGCCTCCGCCTGGCGTTCCGCGGCGCGGACGGCCTCCAGTTCCGGGCCCCGCGCGCGCAGCTCCGTCGACGCGTCCTCGAGGGTGAGAGGCAGCTCCCGGGGCGCGACCGTGTCGAGCGGCGCCGCGTCGGCCGGCCCCGCCAACCCGACGACGCGGCCTAGGCGCAGCCGCGCCACCGCCAGCGCGGAGTCGCGCTGCACGACGGCGAGGCGCGCGCGGTTCACCTCCAGCAGCAACTGTAGCGAGTCGGTGGCGATGGTCTCGCCCGCCTGCACCCGCACCCGCGCGATCCCCAGCTGCTCGGTGGCGCGCCGCAGCCGCTCGGCCGCCACGCGCGTCAGCTCGCCCTCGGCCAGGACGCCGTAGTACGCGGCGTCGGCCTCCAGCGCCGTGCGGAACCCGGCCGCGATCGCGCCGGCCTCCGCCGTCGCCAGCGAGGCGTCGGCGCGGCGCCGCTCCGCGGTCTTCCCCGAGCCGAGCAGGGTGTAGCTCGCCTGCACGGCGGCGCTCGCCGCGGTGCTGCTCGGGCTGCCGGTGAAGCTGAAGAACGGACCCGAGTACTGCGTGTAGTTCGTCGTGGCCGAGAGGTTCGGCGTGAACAGGTCGGCCTGCGCGGCGCGGCGCTCCCACACGGCCGTGCGGAGGTCGGCGCGGGCTGCGATGACGTCGGGGTCCGACGCGGCGGCGCGCCGCCGCGCCTCTCCGAGCGTCACGACGGGGAGCGGCACGGACTGGGCCGCGAGCCGCGTCGGGGCTGTGGGGCCGAACGCCGCGGCGAGCAGCACGGCGTACAGGGGGCGGCGGACCGGGTTCATGCGGCCTCCGGATGCCGCGGCCCCGACGCGGCCACCAGACCGACCAACCCGGGCGCTTCCGCCGGTCGGTGCGCGCGCAGCCGCTCGAGCACCACGAACACCGCCGGCACGAGGTACAGGGTGAGGAGCGTCGAGACCACCATCCCGCCGATGATCGCGTAGCCGAGCGGCCGGCGGCTTCCGGCGCCGGCGCCGAGGCCGAGGGCGATCGGGAGCGCGCCGAAGACCGTCGCGACGGATGTCATGAGGATCGGCCGGAGGCGGATGCGGCCCGCCTCCAGCATCGCCGCCACCGCCTCCCGGCCGCGCTGGCGCAGGTCGTTGGCATAGGTGACGAGCAGAATGGAGTTCTTGGACACCAGGCCGATGAGCAGGATCATGCCGACCTGGCTGTACACGTTCAGCGTGGAGCGCGCGAGCCACAGCGCGCCGAGCGCGCCGGTGACGGCGAGCGGCACGGCGAGAAGCACCGTGAACGGGTGGAGCAGCGACTCGTACTGCGCCGCCAGGACCATGAAGACGAAGACCAGCGCCAGGCCGAAGGCGAAGTAGAGCGCGCTGCCGCTCTCCCGGAACTCGCGGGACTCGCCAGCGAGGTCCACCGAGGAGCCGGGCGGCAGGACCTCGCGCGCCGCGGCGTTGAGGGAGTCGAGCGCCTGGCCCAGCGTGAAGCCCGGCGCCATGCTGGCCGTGAGCGTGAACGAGCGCACCCGGTTGTAGTGGTTCAGTTGGCGCGGGCCGACGGTTTCCTCCACGCGCGTCACGGCGTCGAGGGGGACCAACCGGCCGTCGCGCCCGCGCACCTGGAGTCCGCTGATGTCGGCGGGCGTCGAGCGCTCGCCGGGGTCGAGCCGGAGGATGACGTCGTAGAGCTTGTTGTCGGAGGTGAAGCGGCTCACGTCCCGCCCGCCCAGCAGCGTGTTGAGCGTGAGGGCTACGTCGCGCGCGGGCACGCCGAGGTCCTCGGCGCGGTCGCGGTCCAGCGTCACGACCAGCTCCGGCTTCGTCACCCGCAGGTCCGTGTCCACATTGAGCAGCCCGGGGATCCGGGCGGCGCGCTGGGTCAGCGCGTCCATGCCGTCCACCAGCCTCTCGAAGTCGCGGTGCTGCACGACGAACTGGACCGGGGAGCCGAAGCCGCCGAAGGCGGGCGGGTTGACCGCGAAGGCGAAAACGCCCGGCACCCCGAAGAAGAATTGCGGCTGGACCTCGCCGATGATCTCCTGCGCCGAGCGCTCGCGCGTTTCCCAGTCGTCGAGGATCGCGCCGACGAGGCCCGAGCTGGGCGGGCCGTCGAAGCCGATGACCGCGAACGACGAGCGCACGCCCGGGGTGCGGTGGACGATCGCCTCCAGCTCGCGCAGGTAGCGGTCGGTGTACTCGACCGTCGAGCCCTCCGGCGCGATGACGAACGTGAAGAAAAAGCCGCGGTCCTCCGGCGGCACGAACTCGCGGCGCAGCGCGAGGAACAGCACGACGGCGAGCGCCGTGAGCCCCGCGCCGCCCGCGATCACGGCGACCGGGCGGCGCAGCGCCGCCCCGAGCGTCCGAGCGTACACCGCCGTCACCCCGCCCAGGAGGCGGCCCACGGCGTGGTGGAAGCGCGACTCCCGCGCCGTGACGCGGAGGATGCGGGCTGAGAGCATCGGCGTGAGCGTCAGCGCGACGACGCCAGAGACCAGCACCGCGCCGCCGACCGCCACGCCGAACTCCGTGAAGAGGCGGCCGGTCGCGCCGGTGAGGAACAACAGCGGCGAGAAGACCGCGAGGAGCGAGACGGTCGTCGCGATGACCGCCGTCGTGATCTCCGTGGTGCCCTCGACGGCGGCCGCCAGCGGCGGCTGCCCCAGTTCCTCCTGGTGCCGGTAGGCGTTCTCCATGACGATGATGGCGTCGTCCACCACGATCCCGATCGCCAGGATCAGACCCAGCAGCGTGAGCGAATTGATGGAGTAGCCGACGGCCGACAGCAGCGCGAAGGTCCCGACGATCGAGACCGGGATCGCGACCGCGGGGATGACCGTCGCGCGGATGGTGGCCAGGAAGACGAAGATGATGACGATGACGAGCACCGCCGTGACGAGCAGCGTCTCCTGCGCCTCGCGGATGGAGCGCTGGACAAAGACCGCGCCGTCGAAGGCCATCCGCAGCTCGACGCCCGCGGGGAGCGCGGCGCGCACGGCGGGGAGCGCCTCGTGCACCGCGTCGGCCACCTCGACGACGTTCGCCTTCGACTGCCGGACGATCCCGATGAAGACCGCCGGGTCCCGGGAGTAGCGCGTCACCGAGCGCTCGTCCTCCGGCCCCGGCTCGACGCGCGCCACGTCGCCCAGCCTCACGAGCCGGCCGGCCCCGCTCGCCACGGTGAGATCCGCGAACGCCTCGGGGGTGCGGATCTCGCCGAGGTAGCGCACCGGGAACTCGCGCTCGCTGGACTCGATGCGCCCGGCCGGGATCTCCACGCTGCGGGTCTGGATGGCGCGCTCCACGTCCTGGGCCGTCAGGCCGCGGGCCGCCAGCTCGCGCGGCGACAGCCAGACGCGCATGGCGAAGCGCCGCTCGCCGAAGATCGGCGCCCCGGAGACGCCGGGGATCGTCTGGAGCCGCGGCTTGACCTGCCGGTCGGCGATGTCCGACAGCTCCATCAGCGAGTAGCTGCGCGAGGTCAAGGCAAGGAACATGATCGGCCAGGCATCGGCCTCCTGCTTGGCGACGACCGGCTCCTCGATGTCCTCCGGGAGCCGCCCGCGGGCACGCGCCACCTTGTCGCGCACGTCCTGGGCGGAGGCCTCGATCTCGCGGTCGAGCGTGAACTCCAGCGTGATGGTGGAGATCTGCTCCTGGCTGCTGCTCGTCATCGTGCGCAGCCCCTCGACGCTCGAGAGCTCCTCCTCGAGGACGTCGGTGACCGCGGACTCCATCACCTGGGGGCTGGCCCCCGGGAGAACGACCGTCACGGAGACGACGGGGGGGTCGGCGTCCGGGAACTCGCGCACGGGAAGCCGCGTGTAGCCGATGGCACCGACGAGGACGATCCCGAGGCTCACCATGCTGGCGAGCACCGGTCGGCGAATGAACGTCTCGACGAACCGCATCTGCCGCTCCTGACGGTCCGGCCAGGTGGAGCCGGTGGTGAGGGGGGTGTACCCAGAACGACGAATGGTCGTATCGGGTTTCAGCCCGAAGGTATCCCGAAACGGCGTCCTGGTACAGGGGAGCGAGCCTGGGGGCACAGGGGCACGAAGACACCGGAGTCTCGGACTCCCGTTTCTGTTTCCCGATTCCCGGCCGTCCGCTCTAGCGGTCCTTCGTACGCCGGGGCAACTTGGTGTGCCACCGCACGGTGGAGCCGAGGCCCCGATGAGCCGTCACTTCACACGCCGGAGCGTCCTGGCGGCCGCCGCGGCCACGCTGCCGTCGGCCCTGCTCGGCGACACCCGTGCCGGTCCAGGCGGGGACGCCACCATGCCGC
>CAYLJK010000230.1:0-4823 GCA_964383975.1 uncultured Gemmatimonadales bacterium
CGCGAGCCAGCTGTCGAAGCGCGCGTTCGACAGGTCGCTCACCAGGCCCAGCGTGGCGTTGAGGCGCGTGCCGTCGATGGGCCCCGTCGGAAGCCACAGGGCGTTGTCGTGCACCCAGCTCAGGTAGTTCGAGACGAGGACGCCCCGCCGGCGCGGCAGCGCGATGCCCTCGGCCGGGAGCATGTAGTCGAGACGGTCGGAGTGCTCGGCCTGGAAGCGCCCCTCGACGCGAGTGAACCGCGACAGCGGGAAGCGCAGCAGGAGCAGGCCGCCGGTGGTCGTTTGCTCGTACACCTGGTCGAGGCCGTTCTCGTAGAACCGCCCGCGGAACCGGAAGGCGCCGAGCCCCCAGTTGAGGCGCTCGGTCTGGTTGAGGTACGTGACGGCGCCGTTGAAGTTGGCCGCGAGGTCGGCGACGCTGTTGCCCTGTTGGTACGTCGCCACGCTGAACAGCAGCAGGTGTTCGGCGAGCATGTCGGAGAGCAGGAACGTCGCCCCCTGCGCCGAGGCGTAGCCCGGGATGACGAGCGCGTCCACGGCGGCCACGTCGAGCTGGAAGCGGCGCTCGTACGGCTCGGGCTCGGTGCGCGCGAAGCGCGGATCGTCCAGCTCGCGCCAGCGCCAGGCCGGCGTCCACCGCCGGCCCGCCGAGTCCGGGAGCGCGAGGGCCACGGGCTCCCCCGCCGCCGCGCTGTCCCCGCGGGTGCTGTCCGGCGCGCTGCGGCGCATCACGTACAGGTTGAGCTGGAGGTCCTCGAAGCCCCCGAAGACGAACCGGCCCTCCGACGGCACCCAGACGGGGTCGAAGGTGCCCCCGGGCACGCCCGTCTCGCGGCGGCCGGTCCCGAGCGTGTCCACGACGTAGATGTCGGGCACGCCGCGCCGGTCCGAGGTGAACGCGATCGCGCCGTCGGACGGCGACCAGCGGGGGCCCGCATCCCGCCACGGCCCGCAGGTGAGATAGCGGATCGTCCCGTCGCGCAGGTCAAGCAGGAAGAGGTTCTCCGCGCCATCGGCGCCGTACACCGTGCGGTCCGACGCGAAGACGATGCGCGTGCCGTCCGGACTGAACGACGGATCCGCGTCGCGGTAGCGGTCCGACGTCAGCCGCTCCAGCCGGCCGTCGGGCAGGTGCAGTCGGTACAGGTCGGAGAACCCGCCGACGGAGAGACCGCTGAAGACGACGCTGCGGCCGTCGGGCGCCCAGGCGGGCGAGAAGGTCGCAACGAGGTCCGGGAACTGATAGCGGCCCACGCGGCGGCCGGTGCGCAGATCCCAGAAGATGAGGGCGTCTCGCTCGAGGTACTTCGTCGCGAAGACGAGGATCCCCGCGGGCGACACGTCGAGCCGCGATTCGAAGGTGTGGAACGACTCCAGCTCGGCCGACCGCTCCCCCTTGACCACCGTGCGGGCCTTGCCGCCCTCCAGCGGCACGCTGTACACGTCGGTGTAGCCGGACCGCGGGGAGACGAAGAGCACCTGCGCCGCTCCGCCGTCCGCGGGCACCCACACCGTCGGCTTCACGGCGGCCGACGCGAGCCGCCGCGCATCCAGCGCGAGCGGCCGCTGCTCCTCGACCAGCGGGTAGTACCGCCGCTTCATCGCGTAGTGCCACTCGGCCGTCAGGGTCTCCAGTGAGCGACCGAAGACCGCGCTGAGCAGCGCGTCGAAACTGTCGTACTTCCACTGGTCGTCGTACAGCTGCACCAGCCGCCACTCGCCGTAGCGCTGCGCCAGGAACCGCACCAGCGAGCCGCCGAGCGGGTACACGACCGAACCGCCCGCCTGCCCGAGCCGGGCGATCGTCGGGAGACGCCCGCCCAGCGTGAGGTCCCGGAGGACCATGTCGTCCTGCGAGTCCTCCCCCTCGGACCAGTACTCCGCCAGCCCCTCCGTGAACCACAGCGGCCACGGCACCGGCGTGAGCCGCGGGTACATCAGGGCGTTGAGACGGGTGCGCGACAGGTGGAAGACGTGCACCAGCTCGTGCCGGAGGGTGTGCAGGAACTCGCGATAGCTGCCGCGGAACGGCAGCGCCACGCGGCCGCGGCCGAACTCGGTGAAACCGAGCAGCCCCTCCGGAGGGACGAATGGGAGGAGGGTGGTCTGCTCGAAGTCCGCGTGCGACGCGTACACGACCAGCGGGATGCGGCGGTCGACCGCGTGGCGGAAGCGTCGTTCGAGGTCGCGGTAGGCGTCCTCCGCGGACGTCAGCGCCACGCGCGCCAGCTCGTCGGCCTCCGGGTAGTGGTAGAGGTCCACGTGCGGGCCGCGCAGGATGCGCCACTCGAACCGGCGGTACTGCACCTTGTTCGGCCCGAAGAGGCCGAACTGCGCCGCCGCGGGCGCCGGGGCCAGGAGGAGGCCCAGGACCGCGGCGAGAAGGGCCCGCCGCGCAGCGTGCATGGCTTATCTGAAGATGCGCCGGATCCGGTCTCCCTGCACGACCTGGTCCAGGACGTCCCAGCCGGCGATCACGTGGCCGAAGACCGTGTACCCCCCGTCGAGGTGCGGCTGCGGGGAGTGGGTGAGGAAGAACTGGGAGCCGCCGGTGTCGGGCCCCGACAGCGCCATCCCAAGGACGGCCCGGTCGTACCGGTACCGGTTCACCTCGTCGCGGATGGCGGTCCCGGGCCCGCCGTTGCCGTCGCCGCGCGGGTCGCCATCCTGGATGACGAAGTTCGGCACCACGCGGTGCCAGCGCCCGTTGTCGAAGAAACGGCGGTCCACCAGCCGCAGGAAGTGGTCCACCGTGAGTGGGGCGTCGGCGCTGTGCAGCTCGAGGACGATCGCTCCGCGCTCCGTCTCGATGGTGACGGGCGGCGGCGGCGCCTGTCGCAGGACGAAGCGCCGCGCCACGTCGCGGTACTCCTCCGGCGTGCGGCCGGTCTCCACCGGGAGCACGCTCCCCCACCAGCGGCGGTGCGCCGCCTCGCCGAATCCCTCCACGACGGCGCGCCGCACCAGGTAGTCGCCGCTGCGCGGGAATGCGCCGAGCAGCGCCGCCTCGGCGCTCGCCCGCGCGGCGCTCTGGGCCGCGACGATCGCCGCGAGCGCGCGCGCCGCCGCCAGGCGCGCGTCGTTCTCCCGGTCCCCCTCCGCGCGCCGGTAGGCCGCCGCCAGCGTCCGCACGTGGACCGGCGCGCGCTCGCGGCCCAGGAGATCGAGGGCCGCGGCGCGCACCACCGGGTCCGCATGCCCGAGTCCCCGCTGTGCCGCAGCGAGCGCCGCGCTGTCGCCGGGATCGGTCGCCTGGGCGAGGCCGTTCAGCGCGGCGGCCACGACGCGCCCGTCCGCGTCGCCCGCCATCTCCAGCAGCTGCGCCCGGGCCGCCGGCGTCGCCGCGACCGCCAGCATCTCGGCGTAAGTCATGCGGAGTCGCCAGTCGGCGTCATCGTGCCAGGCGTGGGCGATCCGCATCGCGCGCTCCGGCGCGGCCTGCGCGAGCCCCAGCAGGCTGGCGCGCCGCAGCGCGAAGGACGTGGCCCCGGCGAACCGCTCGGCCAGCGCCTCGACTGCCCGGCCGCCGCCCAGCGCGCCGAGCGTCGCGGCGGCCTGCACCGGGACGTTGGGGTCGCGGTCCACCAGGCGCGCCGCCGCGAGCGACGCCAGCGTGGAGTCCGCGAAGCTGGCCAGCGCCCGCAGCGCGCTGGTGCGCACCTGGCCGCTCGAGTCGGCGAGCAGCTGCCGCAACCGAGTGACGAACGTCTCCCGCCCGGCGCCGACGGAGTCGGCCACACTCGCGAGCAGGCCGCGCGCCACCCACGAACGGGTGAGCGGATCGGGGTCGGACGCCGCGTCGAGCAGCGGCATCGCGGCTTGCGGGAGCCGGAGGCGCGTCGCGCTGTACACCGCGTTGCGCCGGAACACCCCGCCCGCGTTGCGCACATACGCCGGGAGCCGTGCGGCCACGGCGCTGCGACGCCCGAGGCGCCAGGCCTCCAGCAGCGCCGTCGCCGCCGCCCGGTCGCCCGTGCCCCCCCCGAGGCTGGTGCCCGCGAAGCGCCGCAGCACCTCGGCGAGGGCGTGGTCGGCCTCCGGTCCGCCGAGCTTGGCGAGCGCCGTGACAAGCTCGACCTCCACGTCGCTGTTCGCGGCCGGTCCGAAGCGGGCGGCCCGCGCGGCCAGCGCCCGCACCGCCGCGTCATCGCTCAGCTCGCCCAGGGCGAACACCGCCTCCACCGCCACGGTCGAGTCAGGATCGTCGAGGAGCCGCAGCAGCAGCGGGGTCCCGGCCCGGTCGCCGATGCGCCCGATGGCCATCGCCGCGCGCTGACGCACCAGCGGGTCGGCGTGCTCCACCGCCCGCCGCAGGAACCCGCCGTCGAACTCGCGCCGGTCCTCGGCGGCGAGCAGCGCCGCCAGGTCCGCCAGGCTCGCGGGGTCCTGCGCCCGGAGCGGCGTGGCCCAGGCCGCCGCCGCGACCAGCGCGAGCAGCGTGCTACGCATCACTCACCATCGCCTCCATGACGGCGCGCGCCCCCTCCGGGAGCCGTGCCGGCCGATTGGTGCCGTCCAGCGAGATCAGCGCCGTCTCGGCGGTGCACAGCAGCGCGCCGTCGTCCACACGCTCCACGCGGTAGCGGAACACGACGCGGCGCGAGGCCACCTCGGCGATCCACGCCGTCACACGCACCAGGTCGTCGTAGCGCGCGCCTCGGTGGTAGCGCAGGCCGGCCTCCGAGACCGCGAGACGGCAGCCCGCGTCCTCGAGGTCCCTGTACCGGACCCCGAGGCGCCGCATGTGTTCCGTCCGGGCCAACTCGCACCAGACGAGATAATGGGCGTGGTAGGCCACGCCCATCTGGTCGGTCTCGCCGTAG
>CAYLJK010000231.1:0-2796 GCA_964383975.1 uncultured Gemmatimonadales bacterium
GTGTACCCGCGAATCGAGGTGTCGAACGCCACCGGCGCCAGCAGCGTGGTCTCCGCGAGCTGCACCGAGTCCGAGGGGCACAGCTCCGGGCACCGCCCGGGCGCGGTGATCCGCTCCTCGCACGCGGCCAGCGCGAGCCAGCCGGCCGCCGCGACCGCGGCGCTACGCCAGGCGGACGTACGACCCATGCGCGTCGAAGCTGTCCACGATCGCCATGATGACGGCATCCACCGGGCGATCCTTCGTCGCCGGGGTCTGCCGTGCCGAGGAGCCCGAGGCGTACAGGACGACCTCCCCCGCCCCGGCACCCACCGCGTCCACCGCCACGACGTAGCCTCCCTCGGCCTTCAGGTCGAGCGTGAGGTTCTCCACCACGAGCAGCTTGGTCCCCTCCAGCGCGGAGTCCTTCCGCGTCGCCACGACCGAGCCGATCACCCGTCCCAGCTTCATCGGTCCCCCGCGATGTCCTCTTTCCGGAACGCCTCGGGCAGCAGGGCGTCGAGCCGCCAGCTGCGCCGTTCGCCGCGCGCACCCTCGGAGACGATCTCGAGCGCCGGCGCGAACTCCGTGAGCACCTGCCGGCACATCCCGCACGGCGTGATCGGATGCGGCGCCTCGCTCGTGAGGGCGAGCCGCCGGAACGCGCGATGCCCCAGCGCGACCGCGGCGGCGACCGCCGAGCGCTCCGCGCAGATCGTGCCGCCGAACGACGCGTTCTCCACGTTGCACCCGCGGACGACCGTGCCGTCCACCGTCTCCAGCGCGCACCCGACGCGGAAGCGCGAGTACGGCGCGTACGCATGCCCCATCGCGGAGCGCGCCGCGGCCAGCAGCGCTTCGGCGTCGCCTCCGCCCGACACGGCTCTGTCCATCAGTCCGCCTCCCGGATCTCGCGGAGGAACGACGTGCCCGCCGCCAGCGGCGGGACTCCGAACCGCTCGGCCACCGTCTGGCCGAGGTCCGCGAACGTGGCGCGGACGCCCAGCGCGGCCGGCCGAACCCGCGGGCCGGCGATCAGCAGCGGCACCTGTTCGCGGGAGTGGTCCGTGGACGGCGTCGTCGGGTCGTTCCCGTGGTCCGCCGTCAGGACGAACAGGTCGTCCTCGCGCAGCCGCGGGAGCAGCGCCGCCAGCTCCCGGTCGAGTTCCCGCAGCCCCTGGTGGAACCCCGCGACGTCGTTCCGGTGCCCCCAGGTCTGGTCGAACTCGATCACGTTCACGAAGACGAGCCCGCAATCTACCGAGTCGAGGGCCCCCCGGATAAGGCGGTAGGCGTCGGCGTTCGTCGGCGTGTGCGTGCTCGCGAGGTTCCGGTGCGCGAACAGGTCGTCCACCTTGCCGATGCCGAGCCGCGGGATCCCCGCCTCAGCGAGCGCGTCCACCAAGGTGCGCCCCGGCGGCGCGATCGAGAAGTCGCGCCGGTGCGCCGGCACGCGCTGGAACGCGCCCGCCGGGCCCGTGAACGGCCGCGCGATCACCCGAGAGACCGCGAGGTCGCCGGTGAGCAGCTCCCGCGCGACCCGGCACGCCGCGTAGAGCTCGTCGAGGGCCACCATGTCCTCGTGCGCGGCCACCTGGAAGACCGAGTCGGCCGAGGTGTACACGATCCAGTCGCCGGTGGCGACATGATGGGCGCCGAACCGCTCGATGATCGCCGTACCGGAGGCCGCGATGTTCCCGACGACCCCGCGCCCGGTGCGGCGCGCGAACTCCGCCAGCAGCGCGTCCGGGAAACCGTCGGGGAAGGTGGCGAACGGCCGCTCCAGGACGATGCCGGCGATCTCCCAGTGGCCGGTGGTGCTGTCCTTCCCCGCGCCCGCGGGCCGCATGACGCCGTGCGCGGCGCGCGGGGAGGCCACGGGCCGCACGCCCTCGATGGCGTGCGCCCACCCGAGGCCCAGCGACTCCAGCACCGGCAGGGTCAGGCCGCCGACGGCGCGGGCGGTGTTCCCCAGCGTGTCGCTGCCGGCGTCGCCGTAGCGCGCGGCGTCCGGCGCCTCGCCGCAGCCGAGACCGTCGAGCACGACGAGGAAGACGCGGCTCACCGATACAGCCGCGGCACGCGGGGCCCGATGCCCGTGAGGATCTCGTAGCTGATCGTGCCCGCCTCGCGCGCCATCTCCTCCACCGTGATCGTGGAGTCGCCCTCCCTGCCGAGCAGCGTCGCCACGGCATCGGGTGGCGGCGCGCCGCCGGTGGTCCCCACCATCGTGTAATCCATCGTGACGCGCCCCAGCACCGGGCAGCGGCGCCCGTCGAGCAGCGCGGCGAAGCGGCCCGAGAGCGCGCGGCGGAAACCGTCGGCGTAGCCCACCGCGAGCGACACGACGCACGTGCGCGCCGCGGCCCGCCAGGTGGCGCCGTAGCTGACCGTCGCGCCGGGCTCGACCCACACGGCTCGGCTCGCTCTCGCCCGCCAGGTGACCACCGGCCGGGGCGTGTGGCCCGGGACCGCGCCTCCGTAGAGGAAGATGCCGGGCCGCACCAGGTCAGCCGCCGACTCCGGAAGGCGCAGCGCCGCCGCGGAGTTCGCCGCGTGCACCAGCGCCGGACGCCGCGGCAGGGCACGGACCGCCCCCTGGAGGCGCTCCCACTGCTCGCGCGCGGTGGTCAGGTCCTCGTCGGCCGAGTGGAAGTGCGTGAACACCCCTTCGAGACCCGGCGCGAGGGCGAACCCCTCCGCCTCGGCGGCGAACGCCGTCCACAGGACGCCGCCCCGGTGCATCCCCGTGTCCAGCTGCACGTGGAACGGCTGCGCGCCCGCCAGGGCCCGCCACGCCGCCACCTCGGCGGCGCT
>CAYLJK010000231.1:2806-4822 GCA_964383975.1 uncultured Gemmatimonadales bacterium
CCCGTGACGGGCGCACGCGTTCAGCTCGGGCATCGTGGGCTGGACGACGAGGATGCGGTGACCGATCCCCGCCTCCCGCAGGGCGACGCCCTCCGCGGCGGTGGCGACGCCGAACCCCCAGGGGTCCAGCGGCTCCAGCGCCCGCGCGACCGCCACCGCGCCCAGGCCGTACGCGTCGGCCTTGATCATCGGCAGCAGGCGCGAGCCCGAGGTGCGCCGCAGGACGGTGCGCGCGTTCTCGCGCACCGCGCTGAGGTCCACCTCGATCCAGGTGCGCTCGCGGGCCGCTGTTTGCTCGTCCGTCACAAACGCGGTAGCGTACGCCCGGGGGAGGCTAAATGCAAGCTGACAAGGGGTTTGGCGACATCCTCGAGCTGGTGCGGGACCTGCGCGTCCGGTGCGACTTCGACCGGGCCCTGACCCGCGAGACGCTACGTCCCTACCTGCGCGAGGAGGTCGCCGAGTTCGAGGAGGCGCAGGACCGCGGCGACGAGGCGAGGATCGCCGCCGAGCTGGGGGACATGCTGCTGCACTGCGCCTTCCAGATCGCCGTCGCTGAGGAGCGCGGAGCCTTCACCCTTGGCGAGGTCGCGGGCCGGCTCATCGCCAAGATGAAGGCTCGGCACCCGCACCTCTACGCGAACGGCGAAGCGGCGGACTGGGAGCGCCACAAGGCGGAGGAGCGACGCGCCGAGGCGGCGCAGCGCGGCGAGGAAGTCTCCGCCCTGGGGCACCTGCCCCCCGCGCTCCCCGAGCTGGAGCGCGCGTTCCGTTACCAGGAACGCGCCGCCGCGGTGGGCTTCGACTGGCCGGACCTCGTCGGCCCTCTGGATAAGCTGGACGAGGAAGTGCGCGAGGCGCGGCGGCACCCGCAGCAGGAGATCGGGGACGTCCTCTTCGCGGCGGTGAACGTGGCCCGCAAGGCCGGGGTACACCCGACCCTCGCGCTGCGCCGCGCCACGGACAAGTTCAAGGCCCGGTTCCACGCGATCGAAGAGCTCGCGGCGGAGCGGGGCGTGAATGTCGCGGACGCCGGACTCGACGCGCTGGACGCCCTCTGGAACGAGGTGAAGGACCGGGAAGGCTGATCATCTCGGGGCTCTAGCGGCGCAGGCTCACGAGCCCCATGATTGGAGCCGCCACCCGACAGAGGCCAGCAGACTGGCGCCGCAAACCGTCGCGCTCGCGCAGTTCTTGCCCGATCGAAGGCGCCGCAAGGTCCGGGCGCCCGTGAGGGCCATTGCGATCACCTGCCTCGCCGGGGTGACCGCGGGGTGCCCCTGCTGCTGGGACTGCGAGCCCGACGACCCGCCCCCCATCGGCGAGCCCGGTGCGCCGGTGGTGGCGGCCGTCGAGATCCTCCCGGACCGGCTCCAGGTCCAGCCGAACACGCCGTTTCAGCTTCGCTTCCGCGTCTGGGATGCCGCCGGACACGTCGTGCCGCCGCCGGAGGGCGTGAGCCCCACGTGGGCGGCAGCGGCGCCGGTTGCGCTGCTGAACTCGGCGGGCGACGCCGCGACCCTCACGGTCACCGCCACCTCGGGAGGACCGTGGACGGTCACGCTCAAGCTGGGGAGCCTGACCGACGACGTGCCCGTGAGCCTCCCGGCGACGGCCGCCGGCGCCTCCGCCGACGAGTTGCTCGCACCGGTCCCCGGCACCACCAAGGCGATGGAGACCGGTGCGACACTCCAGCCGGTTCCGGCGACGCCCGCGTTCGCGCTGGTCAGCGGCTTCCGCGGCGGGACGCCGGTCCACCACGAGCCGCTCTCGTTCGTCGGGAAGGCGGTGTTCGACAACCTCACGTCAGGACCCGGCGCGGTGACGGCCCTCCTACCGCAGTATGCCGCCGTGGTCCGCACCGCGCCCTGGACCGCGGCACCCGAGCTGGTGGACTATGCCGGCGCGAACCTGCCCGCCCTCGTGCGGGCCACGCCCATCGCGCCGTTGCCGGTCGCGGTCCGGGTGTTCGATGCCACGGCCGCCCAGGACGTCACCACGTGGCACCTGGAGCTG
>CAYLJK010000232.1:0-4803 GCA_964383975.1 uncultured Gemmatimonadales bacterium
GACCGACGTTTCTCACGACGAAGCTGGATTTCGTAGTCAACTGGGCGCGGCGCAATTCGTTGTGGCCGATGCCGTTCGGGACGGCGTGCTGCGCGATCGAGATGATGGCGTCGGCGGCGTCGCAGTACGATCTGGCGCGGTTCGGGATGGAGCGGATGTCGTTCTCGCCGCGGCAGGCGGACCTGCTGATCTGCGCGGGGCGCGTGGCGTACAAGATGGCGCCGGTGCTGCGGAAGATCTGGGACCAGATGCCGCAGCCCAAGTGGTGCATCTCGATGGGGGCGTGCGCGTCCACGGGGGGCATCTTCGACACCTACACGATGGTGCAGGGGATCGACAACATCATGCCGGTGGACGTGTACGTCCCGGGCTGCCCGCCGCGGCCCGAGGGGCTCATGTACGGCATCCTGCTGCTCCAGAAGAAGATCCGGGGGGAGACGGTCTTCGACCCCACGCTGCGCGTCGAGCGGCTGGCCGACGCCCGCGGTCTGTTCCTGGATCCCGCCGTGACGGACGAGCTCTCGGAACCGTTCGGCAACTCGGTCTCGCAGACCCGTTCCGCCTGACGCGCCGGTCGTGACCGCCCCGAACCCCTCGGCCGCCGCGTTGCAGCAGCGTTTCGGCGACGCCGTCCAGCGTGTCGCCGTCTCCTGCGGCGACACCATCGTCCACGTGGACCGCGCGCGCGCCCACGACGTCCTGGCCTGGCTGAAGGACGACCCCGGCCAGCGCTACGACTACCTGACCGACCTCACCGCCGTCGAGTACCGGGACCGGGAGCGGCCCCTGGAGATGGTCTACCAGCTCTGGTCGCTGGAGCGGAAGGCGGCGCTGCGCCTCAAGGTCGAGCTGCCCAAGGACCGCCCGCTGGAGCTGCCGACGGTCACCGACCTGTGGCAGGGGGCCGACTGGCTGGAGCGCGAGGTCTGGGACATGTTCGGCATCCGCTTCATCGGCCACCCCGACTTGCGCCGTATCCTGATGTGGGAGACGTACGCGGAAGGCCATCCCCTCCGGAAGGACTTCCCGCTGCGCGGCCGGTTCAGCCGGTCGGAGCAGGTGCGCCAGGCGCTCTCGGCCGACATGGAGGCGCACTACTCGCTCGAGGAGCTGTCGCTGCCGCAGGCGGCGCCGTTCCTGCCCGGCGAGAGGCGCGAGCGGCTGGGCGGGGGCGGGGGCACGGGATGAGCACACGCACCGTCACCTACGAGCTCGCCACGCCGGCGGTGGACGCGGCCGGGCACGTCGTCCGCCAGCCGCTCCGGGTGGCCGCGCCGGACGACCCCGCGATGGCCACCGACCACATGCTGGTGAACATCGGGCCCCAGCACCCGGCGACGCACGGCGTGCTCCGGCTGGTGGTGGAGCTCGACGGCGAGGTGGTCGTCCGGGTGATCCCGCACATCGGCTACCTGCACTCCGGCTTCGAGAAGCTCGGCGAGTACCGCACGTACAACCAGCTCATCCCGCTGACCGACCGGAACGACTACCTCGCGGCCCCGTCGAACAACGTGGCGCTCGCGCTGGCCGCCGAGCGTCTCATGGGGATCGAGGTCACCGAGCGCTGCCGCGTGCTCCGGGTGCTCGCCTGCGAGATCGCGCGCATCATCTCGCATCTGGTGTGGGCGGGCACGACCGGGATCGACCTCGGCGCCTTCACCGTGTTCCTCTGGATGTTCCAGGAGCGGGAACGGCTCTACAACCTGCTCGAGGCGTGGACCGGGGCGCGGCTGACCACGACCCTGACGCGCGTCGGCGGCCTCATGGCCGACGTCCCGGACGGCTGGACCGAGGCGCTCCGGGCCTGGGCGCTGCGGTTCCCGCACACGCTCGACGAGGTCGAGACGATGCTGTCGAAGAACGGCATCTGGCTCGGCCGCAACGTGGACGTGGGGGTCCTCGCGGCCGATGACGCGATCAACCTCTCGCTCTCGGGGCCGATGATCCGGGCCAGCGGCGTGCCCTACGACGTGCGCAAGGACCGCCCCTACCTGGGCTATGAGACATACGACTTCGCGGTGCCGGTGGGCGAGAAGGGCGACAACTACGACCGGTACCTCGTGCGGATGGAGGAGATGCGGCAGTCGGTGCGCATCATCCTCCAAGCGCTCGACCGGCTCCCCGACGGACCGATCAACGTGGACGACCCCCGCGTGATCCTGCCGCCCAAGGCGCGTGCGATGGCCGACATGGAGGCGATGATCTTCCACTTCAAACAGGTGATGGAGGGCGTCGCGGCACCGGTGGGCGAGACGTACACGGCCGTCGAGGGACCGCGCGGCGAGCTGGGCTACTACTTCGTGTCGGACGGCACGGCCAAGCCGGTGCGCTGGCGCATCCGGCCGCCGGCCTTCATCAACCTGGCGGCGCTGCCGAAGATGGCCGAAGGGCACCTGTTGAGCGACCTCATCGCGATCAACGCCAGCGTGGACATCGTCATGGGAGAGGTCGACCGGTGATGGCGGGCACGGGTGCGCATTCGCAGGAAGGCGCCGCGGCGCTCCCGCGGGTCTTCGAGGGGGAGGGCCGGGCCGAGCTGGAGCGGATCCTCGCGCAGTACCCGACGAAGATGGCCGCGCTGCTCCCCGCGCTGTGGATGGTGCAGGCGAGGCACGGCTGGATCAGTGACCAGGGGATGACGGAGGTCGCGCAGGAGCTGGGACTCACGCCGGCCTACGTGAAGGGCGTCGTGACGTTCTACACGATGTACCACCAGCACCCGGTCGGGAAGCACGTGGTCCAGGTCTGCACGACGACCCCGTGCAACGTCTGCGGGGCCGAGGGCGTCCTGGAGGCCTTCCTCAAGGCCACCGGCTGCGGGCGCCTGGGCGAGACGAGCCCGGACGGCGACTGGACCGTGATCGAGGTCGAGTGCCTCGGGGCCTGCGGTTTCCCGACGCCGGTCCTCGTGAACGACGACTTCCTCGACGGCGTGACCGCCGAGCGCGTCCCCGGGATCGTGGCGCGCTACGCCGGGAAGGCCTGACGATGGGCTACCCGCACCCGATCCACCCCAAGGAAACGCCGGTCCTCTCGAAGCACTTCGGCGAGGCCGAGGCGCGGACGCTGGAGGGCTGGACGAAGCGCGGGGGCTACGCCGCGCTCGAGCAGGCGCTCGGGATGCCGCGCGAGCGGGTGACCGAGGAGGTGAAGGCCTCGGGGCTGCGCGGCCGCGGCGGGGCGGGGTTCCCGACCGGGCTGAAGTGGACCTTCATGCCGAAGGAGCGCACGAAGCCGCACTACCTCTGCGTGAACGCCGACGAGTCCGAGCCCGGCACGTTCAAGGACCGCGAAATCCTGCGCTGGACCCCGCACGCCCTGATCGAGGGGGCGGCGATCGCGGCGTACGCCATCCACGCCGAGCGGACCTACATCTACGTCCGCGGCGAGTTCACGGAAGCCATCGCCGTCCTTCAGCGGGCGCTCGACGAGGCGTACGCGAAAGGCATCCTCGGCGCGAACGCGATGGGCCGCGGCGTGCGGATCGACATGACGATCCACCGCGGCGCCGGCGCGTACATCTGCGGCGAGGAAACCGCGCTCATGAACTCGATCGAGGGCAAGCGCGGCAACCCGCGGATCAGGCCGCCGTTCCCGGCGCAGGCGGGACTCTGGGGCTGCCCCACGACGATCAACAACGTCGAGACGCTCGCGGCGGTGCCGCACATCGTTCGCAACGGCGCCGCCTGGTACCAGGGGATGTCGCTCTCGAACCCGAAGAGTACGGGGACGAAACTCCTTTCGGTCTGCGGCAACGTGCGCCGGCCCGGGACCTACGAGGTCGTCCTGGGCTTCTCGCTGAAGGACCTGCTGTACGACCTGTGCGGCGGTCCGCCGGAAGGCCGCCGGTTCAAGGCGGTCATCCCCGGCGGATCCTCAGTGCCCGTCCTGACGGCGGAAGAGGCCGAGGCGACGCTCCTCGACTACGAGGGGTGCATCGCGCAGGGGACGATGCTCGGTTCGGGGGGCGTGATCGTGATGGACGACGCCCAGGACATCGTCCGCCAGTGCTTGCGCCTCGCGCGGTTCTACGCGCACGAGTCGTGCGCGCAGTGCACGCAGTGCCGCGAGGGCACCGCGTGGACGGTGAAGATCCTGGAGCGGATTCTGGCGGGGGAGGGCGAGCGGAAGGACCTCGACCTGCTCTTGGACCTCGGGGAACAGATGACCGGACGGACGATTTGCGTGCTGTCCGATTCCTGCGCGGCGGCGGTCGGGACCGCCCTGAGGAAGTTCGGCGCCGAGTTCGAGGCCCGCGTGACGGGCGGCCGGCGCACGGCCGCGGCGGGCGCATGAGCGACCTGGTCCGGCTGACGATCGAGGGGCGCGAGGTGGCGGTGCCGGCGGGAACGAGCGTCCTCGAGGCCGCCAAGCTCGCCGGCGTCCTCATCCCCCATTACTGCTACCATCCGTCCCTCCCGGTGGCCGGCGTGTGCCGGATGTGCCTCGTCGAGATCGAGAAGCAGCCGAAGCTGGCCGCCTCGTGCGCGACGCCGGTCGCGCCCGGCATGGTGGTGCACGTGACCAGCGCGCAGGCGAAGGCCGCGCGGCAGTCCGTCCTGGAGTTCCTGCTCATCAACCATCCCCTCGACTGCCCGATCTGCGACCAGGCTGGGGAGTGCGAGCTGCAGGACTACGTCTTCCAGGAGGGTCGGTCGGAGACGCGCTACGCCGAATACGCCAAGCGCTTCAACCCCGTGGAAGCGTTCGGACCTGACGTCCTCTACGTGGCCAACCGCTGCATCCTGTGCACGCGCTGTGTCCGGTTCATGGACCATGTGGCCGAGGCACCCGTGCTGAACG
>CAYLJK010000233.1:0-4770 GCA_964383975.1 uncultured Gemmatimonadales bacterium
TCCAAACCGCCAACCTGTCGGCTTGGGTGAGACTGCGCCGGGTCCTGGCCGAGTCGGAGCGGAAGTAGGTTGCAGGCACTCATCGCGGTCGGCGCCCTCGTCGAGGGCTTCGTGGCCCTCGTCGCCCTGTGGAAGGGCGGCTTGTGGGCGATGGTGGCGGCGCTCGTGGGGAGCGGCGTCGCGTTCGCCGCGCAGGTGGTCGCCGTGGCGGTGCTGCGCCCGGGGATGCGTGCGCCGGCGGCCGAGTTCACGAGGCGCTGGGGCGCGGGGATGGCGGTCCGCTTCGGCAGCTTCGTGGTGGTCGCGGTGCTGATCCTGGGCCTGCGCGACCTGCTGCCGCCGCTCTGGGTGGCCACGGGGTACCTGGCGACGCTGCTGATCCTCCTGTTCGGGGAGTACCGGTTCCTGCGATGATGACGGCCGACACGCCGAACATCGGCGAGATGATCCTGCACCACACCTCGGACGCGCACGAGATCGCGTTCGAGTGGCCGTGGGGCGGCTCGGCCGTCATCCATCTGCCGCAGTGGGAGCCGCTCCACCTCGGCCCGCTGGCGCTCGACCTTTCGCCGACGAAGCACGTGGTGTTCCTGCTCGTCGCCGCGACGCTGGTTTACGCCACGATGCGGCTGGTGGGGCGCGCGCTGCAGCGGCAGCGCGCGGAGGGCGTGGCGCCGCGCGGCGTCCCGGCGATGTTCGAGGCGGTCGTGCTGTTCATCCGCAACGACGTGGCCATCGCGAACATCGGGCACCGCGGAGCGCTGTTCGCGCCGTACATCCTGACGCTGTTCTGGTTCATCCTGTACTGCAACCTGCTGGGGCTGCTCCCGTTCGGCGCGACGGCGACGGGCAACCTGGCGGTGACCGGCGCGCTGGCGCTGACCGCGTTCCTGACGATCGAGGTGTCGGGGGTGGTGGCGCTGGGGCCGATGGGATGGCTGCGGACGATCGTCGTCTCGCCGCCGGGGACCACGGGCGTGATGAAGCTGCTGCTGACGCTCATCATGATCCCGGTCGAGATCATCGGGAAGCTGGTCAAGCCGTTCGCGCTCTGCCTGCGTCTCTTCGCCAACATGACGGCGGGGCACTTCGTCATCCTGGCGCTGCTCGGGCTCATCTTCCTGTTTGGCCAGGTGCCGTACCTCCGCTGGGCGGTGGCGGGCGGATCGGTCGTCTTCGCGCTGTTCATGTACGCGCTGGAGCTGTTCGTGGCCTTCCTCCAGGCGTACATCTTCGCGCTGCTCACCAGCGTGTTCATCGGCATGATGCAGCACGAGCATCACTAGGCCGCACTTCACATCACGGAGGGGCAGGACATGGTTCAGGAAGCGGGGAACGCGGCGGCGGCCGGGAACGGGCTCGCGCTGCTCGGGGCGGGGCTCAGCCTCGGCCTGGCGATCATCGGCGCGGCGGTCGGCATCGGCCGGATCGGCGGCCAGGCCGTCGAGGCGATGGCGCGGCAGCCGGAGGCCTCCGGTGACATCCGCGGGGCGATGATCCTGACCGCGGCGCTCATCGAAGGCGCCACGCTGGCGTCGCTGGTGTTCGCGCTGCTCTTCAAGGTGCTCTGATGCCGGTCGCCGGGCTCCTGCGCGCCGCGGCCGAGGGCGGTGGCGCGGGGCCGTTCTCCATCAACCCGGGACTCACCATCTGGACGCTGGTGGTCTTCGGGATCCTGCTGTTCGCGCTGGCCAAGACGGCGTGGCCGGCGATCCTCAAGGTGGTCGAGGAGCGCGAGGCCCGCATCCGCGGCCAGATCGAGGCGGCGGAGAAGGCCAACGCCGAGGCGCAGCGGCTGCTCCAGGAGTACCAGGGCCAGCTCGCGCAGGCCCGGACCGAGGCGCAGGAGCTGATGGCGCAGGGCCGCGTCGCGGGCGAGAAGCTGCGCGAGGAGATGATCGCGAAGGGCCGCTCGGAGCAGGACGAGCTGCTCGAGCGCGCGCGCCGCGAGATCGCGCTGGAGCGTGACCGCGCGGTGGCGGAGCTGCGGCGGGAGGCGGTGGAGCTGTCCATCGCCGCGGCCACGAAGGTGATCGGCCGCAACCTCGACAGCGAGGCCGACCGCCGGCTGGTGCAGGAATACCTCGCTAACCTCCAGCCGCCGAAGGCGTGAAGCAGGCGGTCGTCGCGCGCAACTACGCCGACGCGCTCCTCGCCGTGGCGGCGAAGGAGGGTGCGGTCGAGCGCTGCGGCGCGTTGCTCGACGCCGTGGCGGGCGCCGTCGCCGCGTCGCCGCGCGCGCAGGCGGTGCTGATGTCGCCGCGGGTGCCGAAGGCGGTGAAGCTCGGCGTCCTGGAGCGGAGCCTCGCCGGCGTCGCGCCCGCGCCGTTCCTGCGCTTCCTCGCCGCGGTGGTCCACCGCGGCCGTCAGGGGCTGCTGCGCGAGATTGCGGAGGCGTACGAGGACGCGGCGGACATCCACTTCAACCGCGTGCACGCCAGCGTGACCACGGCGCGCCCGGTGGACGAGGCGCTGGGACACGCCATCACCGAACGACTGACGGCGGTCGTCGGCAAGACGGTGATGGCGCACTTCGAGAGCGACCCGGCCATCCTCGGCGGCATCGTGGTGCGCGTGGGCGACCAAGTGCTCGATGGCTCGGTGCGGCGCCGCATCGCGCGGCTCCGCGGCCGGATGCTCCGGGCGCCTGGCGGCGGCGCCGCCGCCTAGCCCCTAGATTCACGGGCGTGTCCCCCTCGCGCCCGACGCTGCTCGCTCCGCCCGGCAGCCCCGGCCCCGCGCCGGAGCGGCCGGGCCGAGCGCCGAGGGTGCCGTGAGCGACGTGGACGGCGCGTACACGCGCCGCGGCTTCCTCGGTGAGGCCCTCAAGCTGCTGGCCCGCGAGGCCGGCGGCCTCCTGGCCGAGAAGGTGGCGCCGCGCCGCCACTTCCGGCCGCCCGGCGCGCTCCCCGAGGCCGGCTTCCTCGCCGCGTGCACGCGGTGCGGCTACTGCATCGAGGCATGTCCGGTGGGTGCCGTCATTCCAGCCCCCGCCGCTGCCGGCCTCGCGGGGGGGACGCCGATCCTCGAGCCGGCGGTCCAGCCGTGCATCGCGTGCGAGGGGATGTTCTGCGCCGGCGTCTGCCCGACCGGCGCGCTCGCGCTGCCGCCCGACGGGTGGGCGACGGAACGGATCGGCGATCTCGCGCTCGATACGGCGCGCTGCATCGTGTTCCAGGGGATCGAGTGCGGGGTCTGCGCCCGCGCCTGTCCCGTGGGCCCCGCCGCGCTCGTTCTCGACGCCGGCGGCCGGCCGGTCATCCTGGGCGGCTGCGTGGGCTGCGGCGTCTGCGTCCGCGCCTGCGTCACGAGCCCGTCCTCGCTGGTGCTGACGATCCGGGAGAGCTGATGGACCATCCGCACGTCTTCACGCCGACGCAGGTGGACAAGCCCTGGGGCTACGAGATCCTCTGGGCCCGCACCGACCAGTACATCGGCAAGATCCTCCACATCGAGCCGGGGCACTGCCTGAGCCTCCAGTACCACGAGCGCAAGCACGAGTCCATCTACGTGCTGCGGGGGCGGATGCTGTTCCGCTACCGCGACGCCGCGGGCGCGCTGGTGGAGCGCGAGATGATCGCGGGCGACGCCCAGCAGGTGCCGACGGGCCTGGTCCACCAGTTCGAGGCGCTGGAGCGCACCGACGTGCTGGAGGCCTCGACGCCGCACCTCGACGACGTGGTCCGGCTCCAGGACCGCTACGGGAGGGCGTGATGCAGGTCATCGTGCCGCTGGCGGGGAAGGGGACGCGGCTGCGGCCGCACACCCACCTGGTCCCGAAGCCGCTGGTCAGGGTGGCCGGCCGGCCCGTGATGGACTGGGTGATGGACCGGCTCGAAGGCCTCGACGTCCACGAGCTGATCATCATCACCGGGCACCTGAAGGAGCAGGTCGAGTCGTACGTCCGGACGCACTATCGGTACCCGGCGCGCTTCGTGGAGCAGCGGGTCCAGGACGGCACGGCGGGCGCCATCAACCTGGCGCGGCCGTTCGTGACCGAGCCGGTGCTCGTCGTTTTCGTGGACACCGTCTTCGACGCGGATCTCTCGCTCGCGAGGACCTGCACCGACGCCGGGATCATCTGGGTGAAGGAAGTAGAAGACTACCAGCGCTTCGGGGTGGTCGTCACCGACGGGCAGGGGTACATGACCCGTATCGTCGAGAAGCCGAAGGAGCCGATCTCGAGGCTCGCCAACATCGGCCTCTACTACGTCCGGGACGTGGACGCGCTCTGGCAGGGCATCGACCACGTGCTGGCCTCGCCGCCCAACCGCGGGGAGTACTACCTCACGGATGCGTTCCAGTGGATGATCGAGCATGGCCAGCGCATCCGCACCGCCGAGGTGGCGGGGTGGTACGACTGCGGGGCGCTGGCGACGACCCTGGCGACGAACGCGACGCTGCTGAGAAGGCGGGCGGGCTTGGAGGCACGGAGCCACGGAGGCGCGGTCGGCCCGGGCAGCAGCATCGTGGAGCCGTGCTGGATCGGGGCCGGCGTCACCATCGAGCACTCGGCGGTCGGGCCCCACGTCGCCGTCGAGCGGGGGACCGTCATCCGCGGCAGCACGGTGCGGGACGCGATCATCGGCTCCGACTGCCGGATCGAGCGCTCACACCTGCACGACGCCCTGCTCGGCGACCACGTGGTCGTCGAGCGGTTCACCGGCAGCCTCTCGGTCGGGTCGCACTCGGAGGTGCGCGGCTAGCTCAGCGCGCGGCGCTCCCGCCCAGCGCCGCGATGGCGGCCGCCGCCCGGCGCACCGCGGCGGT
>CAYLJK010000234.1:0-4757 GCA_964383975.1 uncultured Gemmatimonadales bacterium
GCGCCACGTCGGACGGGAGCCGCTCCGACCTCGCGTTCACGCCGAGCGACGAAGTGTGGGACGAGGTGGCGGCAGAACCCGACTTGTGCACGCGGCTGCGGTGCTCGCACTTCGACCGCTGCTTCGTCTTCGCGGCACGGCGCCGCGCGGCGGATGCCGACGTCGTGGTCGTGAACCACCACCTCCTCGCGAGCGACTTGGCGGTGCGGGGAGCGGCGGGGAACTGGGAGGAGGCTGCGGTGCTGCCGCCCTACCGCCGGCTGGTGCTCGACGAGGGCCACCACCTCGAGGACACGGCGGCCGAGCACCTGGGGCGGCGTGCCACCTCACGCGGCGTGGAACGGCTGCTCTCGCGCATCGAGCGGGGGAACCGCGGCGTCCTGGCGGCGCTGCGGGCAGCCGTCGCGGCGGAGCTGCCGGAGGGGGAGCAGGAGGCGGTGCACAAGCGGCTCCAGTTTCGCGTGGTGCCCGCGCTGGCCGAGGCACGGCACGCCGCGGAGGGCTTGTTTCGGATGCTGGAGGGCTGGATGGCGGGCCGGCCCGACAACGTGCAGCGGCTCGCCGACGCCTTCGCCGAGGACCCGGTGTGGCGGCAGGGCCTGGAACCGGCGCTGGAGCAGTTCTCGTACGCCATCGGCACGCTGCGGGAGGAACTGGCCGCGGCGATCGCCGCGTTCGAGGACGGCGAGGTGGAGCCCTCGGAGCGGCTGGAGGGGCTGCTCGCCGAGGTCCGTGGCATCGGTTCCCGGCTCGACGGCGCGCGCGATGCGGTGAGCGCGGCGCTGCGGCCGCCGAGGGGCCAGCCGCCGACGGTCCGGTGGATCGAGCGACGGGGCGGGACGCACGTGGCGCTGGCGACGGCGCCGCTCGATCTGGCGCCGCTCCTCCAGGAGCTGCTCTTCCAGCGCGTGCCGACCGTCGTCGTGACGAGCGCGACGCTCGCCGCCGGCGGGTCGTTCGACTTCCTCGAGCACCGGCTCGGGCTGGACTTGCCGCCACGCCGCCCCGGCGTGCGGGAAGTCCTCCCGTCGCCGTTCCAGTTCCGCGACCAGTGCCTCTTCGTCATTCCCGAGGACGCGCCAACTCCCGACGCCGGCGCCGAGGTCCATGACCTCTTCACCGCGACCGCCGCGGCGGACGTCGCGGCAGCGGCCGACGGGGGCCTGTTCGTGCTCTTCACCAGTCACCGTGCCCTGCGGCGGGTCGGCGCGATGCTGATGGGACGCCGCGAGGTGGCGGGCCGCTGGCCGCTGCTCGTGCAGGGCGACGCGCCGCGCGACCTGCTGCTACGCCGTTTTCGCGCCGCTGGGAACGCCATCCTCCTCGGCACGGACTCGTTCTGGGAAGGGGTGGACGTGCCCGGCGCCGCGCTGCGGGCACTGCTCCTCGCGAAGCTGCCGTTCCGCGTGCCGACGGAGCCGCTCACCGCCGCGCGGCTCGAGGCGATCGAGGCAGCGGGCGGCGACCCGTTCAACGAGTATCTGGTGCCCCTCGCGGGGTTGAAGCTCAAGCAAGGGTTCGGACGGCTGATCCGGTCGCGCACGGACGTCGGCTGCGTGGTGCTCGCGGACCCGCGGGTGCTGCGCAAGCGGTACGGGCCGGTGCTGCTTGCGGGGCTGCCGCCGGCGCAGCGGGTCACGGGGCCGTGGGCGATGCTGCTGGAGCAGGTGAGGGAGTTCTTTCAGGTGCATGGGGTGGGGTGAGGGGAGTGGGGGGAGTAGGGGGAGGCAGGGGAGCGAGGGAGATGAGGCCGACGAAGATTGTGTGTGTGGGGCGCAACTATGCGGCGCATGCGAGGGAGCTCGGCAACGTGGTTCCCGAGCGTCCGCTGCTCTTCTTCAAGCCGCCGTCCGCGCTGATCGGGGATGGAGAGCCGATCGTGCTCCCCGCCGCCTCCTCGCAGGTGGAACACGAGGGGGAGATCGGGGTCGTGATCGGGCGGCGGCTCCGGAACGGTGACGACGCGGCCGCGCGCGCGGCCATCGGCGGGATCACGTGCGTGAACGACGTGACGGCGCGGGATCTGCAGCGGACGGACGGGCAGTGGGCGCGCGCCAAGGGGTTCGACACGTTCTGCCCGACGGGCCCGCGCGTCCTGCCGGTGGACGGGACGACCTTCGACTTCGGCGCGCTCGAGGTGCGCTGCCGGGTGAACGGTGTGGAGCGCCAGCGTGGGAGCGCAAGCGACATGACGTTCAGCATCCCCATGCTTGTGGCGTACATTTCCCGCATCATGACGCTGGAGCCCGGAGACCTCATCGCGACGGGGACGCCGGAGGGCGTGGGCGGTCTGCGCGACGGGGACATGGTCGAGGTGGAGGTGACGGGGGTGGGGGTGTTAAGGAACCCGGTGGTACGCGAGGGGACACGAGCCAGCAGGCAAGTGGCCATGGGCAACAGGCAATAGCGAATGCGGACGGCAACGGGGAATCGGGAATGGGATTGATGGTGCATGAGCGGGTGGGGAAGCTCCCCGGGTATCCGCTGGCGCACATCCCGCGCCGCAAGCGGGAGCTGCAGGCCGCGGGGGTGGACGTCATCGATCTCGGGGCGGGCGACGCCGATTTCAAGCCGCCCGAGCTGGCGATCGAGACGCTGCGCGCGGCGCTGGAGGACGTGGGGCTGCACAAGTACGGGTTCCAGCTCGGCCTGCCCGCGTTCCGCGAGGCGGTGGTGCGCTACATGGCGCGACGCTTCGCGGTGACCTTCGATCCGATGGAGGAAGTGCTGCCGCTCATCGGGTCGAAGGAGGGCCTGGCGCACTTCGCGCAGACGCTGGCGGGCCCCGGGGACGTGGTGATCGTGCCGGAGCCGGGCTACCAGTGCTACGTCGGCGGGACCGTCTGCGCCGGCGCGGAGCCGTACGTCTATCCGCTCACCGCGCGCACGCGGTTCCTGGTCGAGCTGTCGGAGGTGCCAGCGGACGTGCTGCGCCGAACCCGACTTCTCTTCCTCAACTACCCCAACAACCCGACGGCGGCGGTCGCGCCGCTCGACTACCTCGAGCGGACGGTGGCCCTGTGCCGCGACCACGGGATCGCGATCGCGTACGACAACCCGTACGTGGACATCACCTTCGACGGCTACCGGGCGCCGAGCATCTTCCAGGTGCCGGGGGCGCGGGAGGTCGCGGTCGAGTTCCACTCCTGCTCGAAGTCGTTCTCGATGACGGGATGGCGCGTGGCCTGGGCCGTGGGCGGGAAGCCGCTCATCGGCGCGCTGACGAAGGTCAAGAACTACTTCGATACCGGGGCCTTCATGGCGCTCCAGGCGGCCGCGGTGGCGGTGCTCGACCGTGCCGAGGAGCTGGTGGCGCGGGAGGTCGGCATCTTCCAGGCGCGGCGCGACGCGGCGGTGGCGGCGATGCGCGCGGCCGGGTTCACCGTCGAGGTGCCGCAGGCGACGCTCTACTGCTGGGTGCCGCTGCCGGCGCACGTCCGGTCGCTGGAGTTCCAACGGGTGGCGATGGAGGAGTTCGGCGTGATCACGCTGCCCGGGAGCGGCTTCGGTCCGTCGGCCGAGGGGTACTTCCGCATCGCGCTCACGCAGCCGGAGCCGCGCATCGTCGAGGCGGCGGAACGGCTGGGGAAGGCGCTTGCCCGGTTCTAGGTTCTCGCTCCCGGCGCCGCGCCGGCCGCGACCGCGTGATGTCGCGCTGTCGCTGGCCGCACACGCGCTGGTGGTGGCGGGGCTCCTGGCGGCCTACCGCGGCTGGACGACGGGAGAGGTGCGGCGGGTGTTCGCGTTCTTCACGGACGGGTCCGGAGAGCAGCTGCGTGCCGTCCCCGTGCGTGTGCCCGCCGGAGGCGCGCCGGCCCGCGCCGGGCGCCCGCTGGCCGCGGTGCCGGCGCCGACGGTCGCGGCGCCGGCCGCGGTGCCTGCGGTCGTGGGTGACAGCGCGGGAGGCGTGGCCGGCGGCGTCCCGGGCGGCAGCGGCACCGGTCACCCGGGGATCGCGGCGCTCACGCCGCTGGCCGGGGACGCACGGCTCTGGGTGCGCCCGCTCTACATCCCCGGCGACGGCAGCCGGCCCATTGACATGGACTCGATCGTCCGGCGGCGCCTGCTTGAGATGGCGGTCCTCGCGGAGTCGCTGAGCCGCAGCGACTCCCTGAGCCCGGCGCGCCGCACCGCCCCGCCGCGGTGGATCATCGAGCGGGACGGGAAGAAGTACGGCATCGACGAGAACGCCATCCACCTCGGCGCGTTCAGCATCCCTACCGCGGTGCTCGCCCTGCTCCCGCTGCCGCAGGGGAACATCGATCAGTCGCGGGCGTGGCAGCGGCAGATGGAGGTGCGGGCGGACATCCTGCGCGCGGCGGCGCGGGCCGAGGCGGAGGACGACTTCCGGCGCCAGGTGCGCGCCATCCGCGAGCGCCGCGACCGGGAGCGGCAGGAGCGGCGCGAACGGGAGCAGCGCCAGCGGGCGGAGACGGTACCGTGAAGCTCGTGGACACGGAGGAGACGGTGCTCATCGTCACCGGCAGCGACCTGCCGGCGGAGATGAACGACCGTCACGTCGCCTACGCGTTGAAGTCGGAGATCGACCGGCTCGGCGAGAACCGCGGCTTCCGCGGGGCCGTCGTCGTCTCCGACCGGTGGTACGTGGAGAACCGCATCTTCCACATCTGCGCGACGGTCGTGGTCGGCGGGCCGGGGGTCAACCTCGTGACCGCCTCGCTCGTCGAATCCCTGCCCACCGTCGTGCGCCGCGACGAGCGGGTCTTCGTGCAGGGCGATTGGGACGGCGAGGTGAA
>CAYLJK010000235.1:0-4751 GCA_964383975.1 uncultured Gemmatimonadales bacterium
AGGACACCGGGTTCTGGTCGGCGCCGGGGAAGGTCGGGGTGACGAGCGTCGGCTCGCCGCCGGCGACCGGCACGGTGTAGAGGTCGAGGTTCGTCGTCCAGGCGGCCTCGCGCGTGAAGAGTTTGGTGGTGAAGGCGATCTCGCGCTCGTCGGGGCTGAAGGTGTACTGCTCGGAGCCGCCGAACGGCGCGACCGGCGTCTCCCAGTCCCTTCCCGCGAGGAGGTCTCGCTGCTCGCCGCCCTCGACGCTCACGACAAAGAGGTGGCTGCGGCGTCCGTCCTCCCAGACGTTCCAGTGCCGGAAGAGCAGGGCATCGTAGCGGCGGGCGCGGCTGGGCCGCGCCTCCTCCTCGGCCGTGCGGCGGACGTTGCACGCCTCGTCGCGGCACTCGGGCCAGGACTCGGAGACGAAGGCGATGAGGCCGCCCGACGGCGACCAGATGGCGCCGTCGGCGCCGGCTGACAGACGCGTGAGCTGGCGATGCTGGCCGCTCGCGACGTCCCAGATCCAGATCTGCGGCGTGCCGCCGCGGCTCGTCGTGTAGGCGAGGCGCCGGCCGTCGGGACTCCAGCGCGCGCCGCGTCCGCCGAGCGAGTCGGTGGAGATGCGCCGCGGCTGGCCGGTGCCGTTGGCGTCGAGGAGCCAGAGGTCGGTGCGGCGGCGGTTCGCGGCGAGGTCGGTCGTCGTGACCGTGTACGCGACCCACCGGCCGTCGGAGGAGATGGCCGGCTCGGAGGGCCGCTCGAGCGTGAGGAACTCGTCCACCATGAGCGCGCGCCGCGTCTGCGCGGAGACCGGCGCCGCCACGAGGAGGAGCACGAGGAGCACGAGGTATCGCTTCATCTGAGCCTCTCTCCGCACCATGGCCTATTGCCTATTGCCCATTGCCTGTTCCGTCAGAATCCCGCCGCGCGACTCGGTATCCGCGGATCCGTCACTCCTTCCAGTCCGCGCGGCGTTACCGCGATCGCCTCGATGACCGCATTGCTCTCCGGGCGCGTGAAGAACGCGTGCCCCATCCGTTCCATCCTGCGGCGAGCAGCCGGGTCGAGGCCGCCGCGTTCCCAGCGGATGGAGTCGGGGAGCGCCTGGTGGTGGATCCGTGGCGCGGCGACGGCGAGCGCGAGCGGCAGGCGGTGGTCAATGACGTTGGAGATGACCTGCGCGACGGCGCTGATGATGCGCGGGCCGCCGGGGGCGCCGACGACGAGGGCGAGGCGGCCCTGCGGGTCGAGCACGATGGACGGCGTCATCGCCGAGAGCATGCGCTTGCCGGGGGCGACGGCGTTCGCCTCCCCCTGGACGAGACCGAAGTCGTTGGGGGCGCCGGGTTTCGCGGCGAAGTCGTCCATCTCGTTGTTGAGGAGGAAGCCGGCGCCCGGCACGACCATCGCGTTGCCGAAGTTGTCGTTGAGCGTCGTCGTGACGGCGACCGCTCCGCCCGCGGGGTCCACGATGGAATAGTGCGTCGTCTCGGCGCCCTCGACGATGGCCGGCATCGCGGAGCTCGGCGTGGCGCGGCGTCGCGCGATGCCGCGGCGCAGCTCGGCGGCGTAGGTCTTGGAGAGCAGCCGGTCCAGCGGCATCCGCACGAAGTCGGGGTCGCCGAGGAAGCGGTTGCGGTCGGTGAAGGCGCGGCGCATGGCCTCGGTCCACAGGTGCAGCAGTTCCGCGGAGCCGAAGGGCGGCAGGTCGTACCCCTCCAGGATGTTGAGCATCAGCGCCATCGTGACGCCGCCGCTGGAGCTGGGGGCCATCGAGTAGATGGTCCAGCCGCGGTAGCCGATGCGCACCGGTTCGCGCCAGACGGCCTGGTAGCCGGCCAGGTCCGCGTGAGTGATGAGGCCGCCGGCGCGCCGCATCTCCGCGACGATGAGGTCGGCGGTGCGACCCCGGTAGAAGCCGTCGGGACCGGAGTCGGCGATGAGCCGGAGCGTGCGGGCGAGGTCCGGCTGGCGCCACAGCGTCCCCTCGGCGAGCGGCGCGCCGCCGGGGAAGAAGAGCGCGTCCGAGGCCGGGAAGCGGCGCAGGCGGCCGGCGTTGCCGGCGATCACCTCGGCGCGGTGCGCATCGATCACGTGCCCCTCGGCGGCAAGGCGGATCGCGGGCTCGAGGAGGTCGCGCCAGGGGAGCGTGCCGAGGCGCTGGTGCATCGCCCAGAGGCCGGCGACCGAGCCGGGGACCCCCGCGGCGAGCGGGCCGATGGTGGAGGTCTCGGTCAGGTTCCCCGCTGCGTCGAGGAACATGTTCCGCGAGGAGGCGGCCGGCGCCTTCTCGCGGTAGTCGAGCGTGAGGACCTGTCCGTCGGGGGCGCGGTAGACCAGGAAGCCGCCGCCGCCGATGTTGCCGGCGCGCGGGTTCACGACCGCCTGCGCGAAGCCGACGGCGACGGCGGCGTCCACCGCGTTCCCCCCCCGCCGCATGATCTCGGCTCCGACCTCGGAGGAGAGCGGGTGCTCGGAGGCCACCATCGCGCGCCGGCCGACGACGGGCGAGTCCACGGCGGCGAAGCGCCAGGTGGCGGGGATGCCCGCCTCGGGGCCGCGCGCAGCGCAGGCGGCGAGCATGGCGAGGGAGCAGGTGGCAAGGGCGAACGGGGTGCGGGCGTTACGGAGCATGGACACAACGCTAACCCGCGGCGGGGCGGGGAGGTAGTTCAGCCAAGGGCGCGGCGCAGCGCATCGGCCCATCCCTCGGTGTGGACGAGGCGGGCGCGGGTGGCTGAGCGCAGCCGCAGCAGCGGCTCGAGGCGGCGCAGGGCGAGGCGGTGCGGGTTGCCGGGCGCGGGCTCGGCGTCCTTCCCGGTGAGGGCGAGGCCGCCGCGCCGGAAGTGCAGCAACTGAAGGTCGCGGTTCACCACGTCGAGCGGTGCCTCGAAGACGTAGGTCGCGGCGCCGGGGCCCGCGAGGACTTCGAAGGCCACGCGCGCTCCCGCGGGAACGAGGAGGAACGTCGCCCAGTTCTCCGGGAGCGCGTCCGGGGAGGCGAGCGACTCGGCATCGGGGTCGAGGAGCTGAACGAAGCCGAACCGGGGCTCGTCGGTGGCCGCGGCGAGGAGCCGGACGGCGCACTCGGCGCGGTCCGGCGCGGTGAAGCGCTCCAGCAGGTCGTCGAAGCCGGCGATGTGGCGGCGCGGCACGCCGTGGCCGTCCGCGAACCCCGTGGTGCCGGTCAGCTCGGCGAGGAGATGGAGCTGCGCCTCGCGGCGCTTCGTGACGGCGTCGAAGAGGGCCTGGCGGTGGCGCCCGAGCTGGCCGGCGACCACCCGCCCCTCGGCGGTGGTGAGGAGTACGGCCGGAGGCTCTTCGGTCGTCGTGATGGCGCTGAGGGCGCCGAGGGGGAGCTGGAACGGGTCGCCGTGGTCGGGGATGACGGTCACATGAGTGTCGTACACCTGGAACTCGGCGGGGGCGGGTCGGCCCGCGCCAAGGAGAGCGCCGGCGAAGACCTCGGGCATGGTGATGCCGTGGGCGGCGAGGCCGGCGACGCGGGCCTGGTTCCGGGCGCGGCGGAGCCGGGCGTTGAAGGTGTCGAAGCGGCGGCCGAGCTGGGAGAGGTTCAGCGTGCCGGCGGGCCAGAGGCCGAGCGTGATGCGGTAGTCGGCCGCGGTGAGCGTGTCGGTGTCGAGGAACTCGATCGTGACGGGGCCGACGGTGAGGGCGTCGTCGCCGATCTCGGCGGTGGCCTCGCCCTGCTGGTCGCCGGCGGGGCCCTGGTACGCGAACGCGGCGCGTGCGCGCCGCGTCTCGTCGGCCATCTCAGCCTCCGTACGGCTTGCCGCACTCCGGGCAGAACTTCGGGTTGCCCTCGGCCTCGGCGCCGCAGTTGGCGCACTTCTTCTTCGCGGCGAGCGTGGCGCCGCACTCGGGGCAGAACTTCCCGCCCTGCGTCTTCGCGCCGCACTTGGGGCAGGCGACGGCGGTCACCTGCGCGAGGTTGCGCTGCGCGAGGAAGTCCACGTCGCGGGCCTTCTCGATGGCCTGGTCGCGGGCGGCCTGGGCCTGGGCGGCGGCGATCTCCTCGTCGAGGTCGGGGGCGCAGGTCTCGCAGAGGCCGGCCTTGGGGTTCCAGCAGACGGGTTCGCACACCCAGTTCCCGCAGCGGGTGCACTGCTTGAACTTGGGGGCGATCTCCTTGACGGCGGCGTCGAGGGCGGCGTCGTGTTGGGGCCCTGCGGCCATGGCCTGGAGCGACTCGGCGGTGTGGGCGGCGCGGCCGAAGAGTCCGCCGAGGAGCGATGCGGCGACGTTGGCGGCGGCGGCGGCGGTGCCCAGCTTGTTCGCCTGGAAGGTGGACATGTAGCCGTTGCCGCACTTCTCACAGAAGAACTTGAACTGGAAGCCGCGCTGGGAGGAGAGGTCCTGGTAGTTGTTCGTGAACGGGATGTTGGCCATGGGGCGGGGGTCTCCTTTGGGGGCAAAGGTCCGGTTCGAGAGGGCGGGCGTCAAGGAGCGGGGCGGAGCGGGGCGACGTCGGCGGCGGAGGTCGCGGGCGGCCTCGTACTGGTGTGCGACTCGGGAGGGGACCGGTTGGCGCCGCGACTTGCGCAGTGGTTGCTCGGCGGGGATGTTGATTCTACTTCAGTGGCGCCAACGGCGGGGGTGCTTGTTTGGCGGGACGGGTCTCCGCGGGATTATGCGGCGCGGATAATGCTGGATAAGGTGCGCACGCGTGCTCGGGAGGCGGTGTTATGAAGCGAACCCGCGCGCGGACCGTCCGTTATCACGGTCCGTCGAATACCTAGTTAGAC
>CAYLJK010000236.1:0-4737 GCA_964383975.1 uncultured Gemmatimonadales bacterium
GTCGGTGGGCGTGGACCTGCGGGTGGAGCTGCTGACGATCGTTTTCCGCCTCGCCGGCAACCCCGAGTACCAGCGCTGCGACGTGCCGCGGTACGCCGCCGCCCTCGACGCGTACTTCGCGCCGTTCCGCGACCACGAGGCCGTGGAGCTCGCGCGGGCGCTGCGCAACAGCCGCGGCGCCGGGTATGACGCGCCGATGAGCCTGGCCGTCCACCTGACCGACGCCGCCGCCCCGCGGCCGCGCATCGCGTTCGCGGAGGCGCGCGCGCTCGACCCGCGGTGGCGGGACCCGCGCACCGCCCCGTTCGTGCGCGCGCTGCGGCGCTTCGTGACGGACAGCCGCGCGGAGGCGTTCTTCGCGTCGCAGCGCGCGCTCCACGACAGCGCGGCGGCGCGCCTCGGCCGGCTCCTCGAGGCGGGCGTGGACTTCGCGTGGTTCGACCGCTTCTTCGGCGAGCGGGCGGGCGCGGCCTTCCACGCGGTGGCCGGCGTGTGCAACGGCGGCAACAACTTCGGCGTGCGGTTCGTGCGTGGGCGGCAGGAGGAGCTCTACGCCGTGCTCGGCGTCTTCCGGACCGACTCCGCCGGCTGGCCGCTCTTCCCGCCGGCGATGGTGGGCACGGTCATCCACGAGTTCAGCCACTCGTACGTGAATCCAACGCTCGCCCGCGCCGAACGGGAGCTGGGCCGCGGCGCCGAGGCGCTCTACGCCGCGACGGCGGCCGCGATGCGCGCGCAGGCCTACGGCTCGGCGGCGACGGTGCTGAACGAGACTTTCGTGCGGGCCGCGACGATCCGCTATCTCCTGGCCCACGACGGCGAGGACGCGGCCCGGGCCGCCACCCTGAACGAACAGGGCCGCGGCTTCGTGTGGATGCCGGAAGCGGTCGTCCTGCTCGGCGCGTACGAGCGGGACCGCGAGCGCTACCCGACCTTCGCCGCCTTCCTGCCGCGCATCGCGGCGTGGACCGACAGCGTCGGCCCGCACGCGGCCGCCCTCGTCGCGGCGTACGAGGCGCGGCGGCCGCGCGTCGTGTCCATCACGCCCGCCGACGGCGCCGTGGACGTGGACCCGGCGACCACCACGTTCACCGTCCGCTTCGACCGCCGGATGCGCCGCAGCTACTCGATCAACCTCGGCCCCGGCGGCCGGGCCACTTTCCCCGACATCACCGGCGCCGCGTGGGACTCCACCGGCACCGTCTTCACGCTGTCGGTGGAGCTGCAACCGGGCCGCAGCTACGAGTTCCGCCTGAACCGCAGCGGCGGCGGGGGCTTCGTGAGCGAGGAGGGGGTGGCGCTGGCGGAGCGCGTGGTGCGGTTCGGGACGCGGGAGTAGGCGGGAGCACGGGAGGGAGGACGCCCCGGGGCGCGGCGACCGCGTCCCGGGGCTCCCTGCTCCTCGCTACCGGTTCCCGATTCCCGCGTCCCGACTGGCGACCAGCTCCGCCACGATCCGGTCCGCCCGGTACACGTGCTCCAGTGCCGCGTGGATGGCCCGCACGTCCACCATCACGTTGCGCCCCCGTTCCGGGAGGTAGATGTAGTCGCGCACCAGCGCGTTGATGTTGCGGTCGAAGTTGAGCCCCACCAGGCGCAGGTCCTTCGTGACCGCCGGCGAGCCCGAGTTGCCGCCGTAGCTGTCGGCGGTGGAGACGAAGTTGAGCGGCGTCCCGAGGTCGAGGCCCGCGGGCGGCGTGCGCCAGCGGTACGGCAGGTCCCAGTCGCTGCCGGCCCCGTTGGCGTGGAAGCGGTCGTACATCCCGAAGAAGGTGGTGAACGGCGCCGCCCAGGTGCCGTTGTACTCGTAGCCGCGCACCACGCCGTCGGCGATGCGCGGGGAGAACGTCCCGTCGGGAGGGACCGACCGGCCGAAGACCGCGAAGCGGGCGCGACCTAGGTCCGCCGCCAGCTCCGCTTCCGCGGCACCGATGCGCGCGTACTCGCGCTCGGCCTCCAGGATCGTCGGCATCCAGGCGGCGATGAGCCGCATCACCGGGTCGTCGACCAGTTCGCCCGCGGCGGCGCGGCGCCCGCCGGCGGTGTCGGTCAGCGCCGTCGTCGCCAGCAGCGCGTCGGCGGCCGCCTCCGGCGTCGCGGACGCGCCGAGCGCCGCGCGCGAGAAGACGTGGCCCGGACCGTAGGCCCGCACCACGTCCTCCAGCGCGAGCGCCAGGAGGCGTCGCTCCAGTTCCCGCGGCACCGCGCGGACGCGGCCCAAGCGCTCGCGGAACGCACTCGCCGAGTCGGCCCGGCCCCGCTGAACGCGGGAGGCCCAGTAGGCCAGCTGGAGCGTCGCGGAGCCGACGCTGGCGTTGGTCATCTGCGAGAACGCCGTCGCCGCCGTTGCGTACCGCCGCCGCTGCGCCTGGTACTCCGCCATCCGGTCGAACAGCCGCCCGTAGCGCTGGCGCAGGTCGGCGCGCGCCCGGATCGAGTCGCGGAGCGCCCGCTCGATGTCCAGCCGGCGCCCCATGATGACGGGGTCGCGCAGTCCCTCGAGCCGCCCCGCGATCGGCTTGTGCGCGTTGGACAGCCCGAGGATCTGCACCAGCAGATCCCGCCGCACGTCGGGATCGCCGCTCGCGTCCCGGTAGGCACGCAGCGCCCCGATGCGGCTGCCGAGGAACCGGTCGGCGAGCGGCAGCGCCACGTCGCGCTGGAACTCGAGCTGGCTCATCGTCGTGAGGCGGCGCGTCTGGCCGGGGTTCCCGATGACGAAGACCACGTCCCCTTCGCGCACGCCGTCACTCCCCCAGCGGAAGTGCGCGGGCGAGCGCACCGGCCGGCCGTCGGGGCCGTAGGCGCGGAGCACGGCGAAGTCGAGCGCGTAGCGCGGGAACGTGAAGTTGTCCGGGTCCCCGCCGAAGTTCCCCATGGCCAGCTCCACCGCGACGACGAGCCGGATGTCGGTGTAGCGCCGGAACACGTACGCGGAGGTGCGGCCGCCGTTGTAGAGGGCCACGACCTGGACCCAGATCGAGTCCCCGGGCTGCTGGTACTCGCGCCGCAGCCGCGCCTGCACGGCCTGGGACGCCTCGCGTCGCGCCCGCGGCTGCTCCGCGTCGTCCCGCGCCGCGGCCGCCGCCTCGACCTCGTCGGTCACGTCGAGCGCCGCGAGGAGCTGGTCCGCGTAGTAGCCGGGGATGCGCCGCTCCTCCTCCGGCGTCCGCGCGACGAACCCGCTGTCGAGCAGCGCCTCGTCGCGGCGGGAGATCTGGTTGACCGATCCGCGCACGCAGTGGTGGTTGGTGACGATGAGGCCGTTCGGCGAGACGAACGACGCCGAGCAGCCGGGCACCCGCAGGGCCGCGAGCCGGGCGCGGGCGAACCACGCCGAGTCGGCCGTGAAGCCGTAGGTCTGCGAGAAGTAGTCCGCGGGAGCGTACTCGAACGTCCACATCTTGCCGAGATCGTACCGGCCCGCGCGGATCGTGTCGGCCGTGCGCTGCTGCGCCGCGACCGGCGCGGCCAGCAGCAGGAGCGCGAAGGTGAGCCGTCGCAACATGGCGGTATCCACCGTAAGGGTCATCCCGACTCCCGGTTCCCGGTTCCCGCTATCCGAGCATCCGCATCATCTCTCCCACCACCACGACTCCCGACGCCACGGCCGCCGCCGCCAGCACCGCCGAGCGCAGGCCGCGCCCGCGGATGCGCGGCGCGGTCGCGAACGACACCGCGTAGCCGGCCGGGATCCCCGGGAGGATCCCGAGCGCCAGGCGCAGCTCGCGCGGGCCGAAGCGGCCGGCGATCGCCAGGCCGGCCAGCGAGATCAGCACGCCGACCAGGAAGAACACCGCCAGCGTCCCGCGCAGGCGGGGCCCCTCCTCGTGCTGATAGACGATCGCCATCGGCGGTCCCCCGATGGACGAGACCGTCCCCATGAACCCGCCGGCGGCTCCGGCGCCGAACAGGTGGACCGGCGTGGGGGCCGCGTGCCAGCCGGAGGCCGAGAGGCCGACCGCGACGAGCACCAGGAGACCGACGGCGAGGACGAAGCGCTCGGGCGGCAGGACGCGGAGCGCGAGGACCGCCGCCGCCGTGCCGAGGAACCGGCCCGGCACCGACCAGCCGAGGTCCCGGATCCGGATCCCGTGCCACTCCCGCCGCATGAGGAGCAGGGAGAGGAGCAGCGACGTGACGAGCAGCGGGCCGGGGACGAGCCGCGGCTCCAGGAGCACGAGCACGGGGGCCGCCAGCAGTCCGAGGCCGAACCCGATCGTCCCCTGGACGGCCGCGCCCGCGGCCACCACCACGTTGGCGGCGATCCAGTCGAGCGCGGTCACGGCGCGGCCCCCGCCGCCGCACGACGCCGCCTACGCGTCCTTCCCCGCGTCCTTCCCGAGGTGACGGTCGAAGAAGTAGAGGGCCGTGCTCCCGTCGCCGATCCGCTCCGCCTCCTCCAGGATCGTCCGGGCCGTCGCCTCCTCCTCCACCTGCTCCGTCACGAACCACTGGAGCATCGCCTGCGCGGCGTAGTCCTTCGCCCGCGCCGCCTGTTCGTACAGGGCGTGGATGCTGGCCGTCACCTTCCGCTCGTGCTCGGAGAGGAGCCGCGTGCGCTTCTCGGGGCCGGCGATCACGCGCATGATCCCTTCCTCGAGCTCGAGCTCGCCGATCGTCTTCCGTCCGTGGCGCGCCGCCAGGAGCGCCGCCTCGTTGACGAGGTTGGCCAGGTCGGCGCCGGTGAACCCGGGCGTTCCGGCCGCGAGCGTGTCGAGGTCGATGGAGTTGTCG
>CAYLJK010000237.1:0-4726 GCA_964383975.1 uncultured Gemmatimonadales bacterium
AGCCACGCCGGGATCGCCATCAGCGGCTGCGGCAGCGACGAGACGATGCTCCACCCGGCGCACGCGAGGAGCGGCACCCCCGTGGGCCGCAGCACCGCCGTGATGGCGAGCCCCTCGGGGATGTTGTGCACCGCGATCGCCGCCGTGATGACCAGCGCGAGGGTCCCGGCGCCGCCGAAGCTCACACCCACCGCCACACCCTCGGCGAACGAGTGCACGGTCATCACCAGCAGCAGCAGCACCATCCGCCGCGCGCTCGTTCCCCGCGCCGCCCCGAACGACAACTCGCGACCCTGGAGGAGGCGCTCCGCGCCGAGCAGGAACACGACGCCGAGCACCGCGCCGGCCACGACCGCGGCCCCGCCGTGCGCCGTTCCCTCCGCCACGAGCCCGAAGCTCGCGCCGAGCATGAGCCCGGCGGCGAGCGCGTTCGCGTAGGCCGTGACGGCCGGCGACAGCGCCCGCACGAACGCGAACGGCACCGCGCCCAGGCCGGTGGCCAGCGCCGTGACCATCGCGCAGGACAGGACGACGAGCGCGGGCGGCATCAGCGAGCGCCGCCCAGCGCGACGACGATGCCCATCGCGAGGACGGTGACCACCGCGATCCCGGTGCGCCCCGCCTGCCGGTAGCACTGCGGGAGCAGGTCGGCGATCACGAGGTACACCAGCGCCCCGAAGGCGATGCCCAGCGCCCACGGCAGGACCGCCGGGGCGGCGCGCACGATGGCGAACGTGACGACCGCCAGCAGCACCTGGTTGACGTTCACCGCCACGGCGAGGCCCGCGGCGTGCCGCCGCAGCAGGCCGCGCGGGATGAGCATCGTGCTGAGGACCGCCGCCTCGGGGATGTTGTGCAGCGCGATGGCGATCGCGGTGAACAGGCCGAGGTCCGGCGCCACGGCCATCGCCGCGCCGATCGCGACGCCCTCCGGCGCGGCGTGCATCGCGTTGGCGAGGAGGAGCCGGTAGCCGTAGGCGGGGCTCGCCTCGTTCAGCGCCTCGATGTCGAGGTCGCCCCCGCCCACCGAGCGCGCCCAGCCGAGGAACCCGATGCCGAGCAGCGCGCCCGCGGCGGCGTGCATGGGACTGCCCGGCAGGCCGACG
The DNA here is from genome assembly GCA_964383975.1 of uncultured Gemmatimonadales bacterium. Taxonomy (GTDB): domain Bacteria; phylum Gemmatimonadota; class Gemmatimonadetes; order Gemmatimonadales; family JACORV01; genus DASXPG01. Next base: position 1,107 of record CAYLJK010000237.1, read on the forward strand.
GAGACCAGCGCGTAGGCGACGCCGAGCATCACCCCGGCGGCGAGCGCGTTGGCCCACCCGAGCCATCCCGCGGGCAGGCGGCCCGCGAGGGCCAGTGGGAGCGGCCCGGCCGCCGCCACCAGGGCGGCGGCCGAGGCGTACAGCAGGACGGCGAGGGTCGGGTCCATCCCGCCGCTCGCGGTCAGGCTACTCCAGCTCCCGGACCGTCCACATGGTGGTGCGGCTCGCCGTGGCGGCGCGCACCTGGGCGACCTGCTCCGCGGTCACCGGCGCGGCGGTGTTTCCGAAGTTGGACCGCACGTACGTCAGCGCGGCGGCGATCTCCTGGTCCGAAAGCGACTTCCACGGGGGCATGACGTTGTTGTACCGCTGGCCGCGCACCACCAGCGGCCCCTGGAGCCCGTGGAGGACGATCTTGATGAGTCGCGCCGGGTCGCCGTTGGCGTAGTCCGAGCCGGCGAGCGGCGGGAACGAACCAGGAAGCCCGTTGCCGTTGCGCTGGTGACAGGTGGCGCAGACGCGCACGTACACGCCCTGGCCCTGGTCGCCCGCGGCCGGCTGGGCTGCCGCGGGCTGCGCGGCCGCGGCCGCCGGTGCCGCTGCCGCCGGCTGGCCGGAGCCGCTCGAGGAGGATGCCTCGCCGCCGCCGCAGGCGCTCAGCGCCACTGCGGCGACGGATGCCCACACCGAGAAGGACTGTCTCATGACTGCCTGCTCCGGAAGGAACTCCTGCACTGTCGCGGGGGCGGCAGCCCCCGCGGGGACCGACGCACGGTCCTCGCCGCGCCCGTGCCGCGCGTAACCTGCCCTCAGACGGCGATGGCGTCCAGCGCGTCGTGCAGCACCGTCGCGCTCGCCGGCCGCTGCTCCCGATCCTTGCTCAGCGCCCGCAGCACCAGGTCCGCAAGGGCCGGCGGCACCTCCGCGTTCAGCGCCGCGGGTGACGGCGGCACCTCCTCGAGCTGCTTCGCCACCAGCGTCACGGGAGAGTCCGCCACGAACGGCGGCCGCCCCGTCAGGCACTCGAACAGCACGCACCCCGTCGCGTACAGGTCGGCGCGGAAGTCCACCTGGTCGCCGAGCAGCTGCTCGGGGGCCATGTACTCCGGCGTGCCGATCGCCATCCCCGCCTGGGTCACCCCGTCGGTGCGCGCCGCCAGCCGCGCGATGCCGAAGTCCATCACCTTCAGGGTGCCCGACGGCTCCACGATCATGTTCTGCGGCTTGATGTCGCGGTGGATGACGCCCTGCTCGTGCGCCACCTCCAGCGCCCGGCACAGCTGCTTGCCCAGGGTCAGCGTCACGCTCACGGGCAGGTGCCCGCGGCTCTGAACGAGATGCTTGAGGGACTGGCCCTCCACGTACTCCATCGTGATGTAGTAGAGCCCCTCCACCTCGCCCAGGTCGTGCGTGCGCACGACGTTCCGGTGCGTGATGCGGCGCGCGAGGCGGATCTCGTCCTTGAAGCGCTGGAGCATCGCCGGGTCGGCGGCGACGGCGTCGGCCTTGAGGGTCTTGATCGCGACGGGCTCGCCCAGCTCCCGGTCCAGCGCGCGGTACACCACGCCCATCCCACCGATGCCGAGGATCGCCTTCACCTCGTAGCGGCCCGCGAAGGTCTGCCCCACCGCGAGCATGCCGGTGCCCGCCGCCGCCGCCCGCACCAGCGTCGGCACCGCCGCCTCGCCGCCCGCCAGCGGGATCCGCTCGGTCGCGGCCCCGGCGCCGCTGCTCAGGAACTCCACCAGCTGCTGCTTGGCCCGCAGCTCCTCGAGCATGTGCCGGAACGCGCCGGCGAGCTGGCCGATCTCGTCGCGGCCCGCCACCGGCACGTCGCCGCCGAGGTCTCCGTCCGCCACGCGCCTGGTCGCCGCGACCAGTGCGCGCACCGGCCGCGCGATCTGGCGCGCGACCACCCACGCCGCGAGGAGCGCCACGAGCAGCCCTGCCGCTCCCACGATGCCGAGCGTGCGCTGGAGCCGCCGGAACGAGGCCAGCTCCGCGTCGAGGGAGCGGAGCGCGAGGTATCCGCCCATCGCCCGGTCCACACCCGGGTTGACGAGCGGGCGGAGGAACCCGGCGAGCCGCCGCCCCTCCACGACCGCCTCCGTCCGCGTCTCCGCGCTGCCCACCGTCATCGCCCCGGCGCTGACGGCCGGCCGCACCGCCGCGTCCAGCGCCGGCGACCGCGGCAGGCTCGCCGCCACGACGACCGGGCGATCCTCGGCGTCCAGCACGAAGAAGACGACGTCGGAGCCCGTCGCCCGCCGCAGCTGCGCGGCCAGCGAGTCCGTGACCTGGTGCGCGGCGAGCAGCATCGCCCGCACCACGCCCGACTCCTGGTCCGCGAGCGGCGTCGCCACCGCGAGGTAGAGCCGCTCGTCCGCCTGGTTCACGAACCCGGAGACCTGCCGCCCCTCCAGCGCGCCGCCGATGAGCGGTCCGCCGAGCGTGTCGCCGAAGGCGCCCGGCCGGTCGGTGCGGGCCTTGAGCACCGCCTGGTTGTCGGTGATCAGGGTGTAGTCGGCGCCGAGAATCTCGCGATAGACCTGCGCCTGGTCGAGCGCCGTGGCGGCGTCGCCCGAGACGATCGCGGCGACCGACGGGGAGAACTGCGCCGCGGCCATCGCCCCACGCGCCAGCTTCCCGTTTTCCGCCTCGATGAAGCGGCGCAGCACCTCGCTGGTGTTTGACAGCCGCTGGTCGAGCGCGCGCTCGGCCGAGGTCCGGGCGACGGCCGCCGTCACCGCGAGGGCCGCGGCCAGGACCGCCACGACGACGAGCGCCGTGGCCGCGAACACCTTCAGCGTCAGACCGAGGCCGCCCCGGCGGGACTCAGTACCGCTCACGCGCCGCTCCGCTCCCGTACTCGCGACCGTTCTTGTCGCGGTGCTGCACCCAGCGGTAGCCGGACGCGTCCATCGTGACCGTGACGCCGCTCAGCCCTCCCGACGGCACCGTGATCTCCTGCGTGACCTCCGGGGCGCGCTCGTGCCAGACCTTGAGCGTGTACGTCCCCGGCGGCACGCCCGGAAGGGTGAAGCCGCCGTCCGCACCGGGCTGCGCGTACCAGGCGTTCTCGCGAACCAGCACGAACCCGCTCATGCGCGGATGGATGTTGCAGAACACGCGCACCAGGCCGGGACGCGGGAACCGCTGGCTCTCGACCTGGCCGCGGCCGTAGAGCCCCAGGTCGAACCGGCTCGGCTCGGAGAGGGAGAAGACGTTGTGGTTGAAGGGATCCTGGTTCGGGAACTCCACGGTGGAGCCGGTCGGGACGACGAGCACCCGCGGCCGGAACTGGCGGGACTCCAGCGCCATCCCGGCGCGCACGGGGGTGCCGCGGGGGCCCCGGCCCTCGATGTACACCACGGCGTTGCCGACGTCCGTGGCCGGCTGACCGCCGGCATCGGTGAGGCGGACGCGCCCGCTGACCTGCGCCGGGGCGGCCGGCGCCGTGAGAGCGAGCACGACCGCCGCCATCGGGGCGGCGGTCCGGAACACGTTGCGCGCGGGAGGCCTCGGGCTAAGGTTGCCTCGGAGCCTCTGCCCCCGTCAAGCCAGCAGGAGACCGCCCATGCGCTCATCCGGCGGAGCCTCGACCGCCTGGGCGTCTGCAA
>CAYLJK010000238.1:0-4713 GCA_964383975.1 uncultured Gemmatimonadales bacterium
GCCCCAACCGCCCCCGCAGTCCCGAGAACTGCTCCAGCTGCGTGACGCCGCCGCTGGCGGTGAACGCGTAGCGCTCCATGAAGTACGCCACATCGCCCGAAAGCCGGCCGCGCTCGAAGTGCAGGCCGGAGACGCCGACCAGGCCGAGGCTCGGCTCGGCGGCGCCGGAGGCCGCCGTCGCGATGCGTGCCGTCGTCGGGCGCCTGGCTCGCTACATGGTCCGTGCTGCACGCTGCCGGCTTCTCGCCCCAGGCCCCGCCCCCCCGCTACCTCTGCCGCGCCGCTGCAACCATCTGGTTCACGGCTGCCACGGCACCCTGCGGCAGCTCCTGGGGGCGGTACGAGCGGTCCCGCACCGCGATCTGGCCCTGGCGGGCCAGGTTCACCGCCGTTCCGAGGATGCGGGCCGCCTCCCCCGGGGCGTGGAACCCGGTGGAGTTCTCGGCCTCGACGAAGTCGAGCATGAACTGGGCGCGGCGCTGGAGGGCCCGGGCGGTGGCCAGGTCGCCGTCGCTCCGGCCGCCGACCTGTGCGCGCCGGATGTCGCCGATGAGGGCCACGATGGCCTCCATCGCCTGGTTGCGCAGGGCGAAGGTCCGCTCCTGGATGTGCTCCACCCGCGCGCGCAGCTCCTCCTCGGGGAAGCGATGGCAGGTCTGGCAGGCGCGGTTGATGTTGAGCAGCGGGCTGCGGACGTGGTGGTCGCTGACCTTCTGCGCCCCCTGCCGCGCGTACGGCATGTGGCAGTCGGCGCACGCGACGCCGCTGCGCGCATGCACCCCCATGTTCCACATCTCGAACTCGGGGTGTTGAGCCTTCAGCGCCGGCGCGCCCGACTCGGCGTGCATCCAGTCGCGGACGCCGGCGTCGTCGTAGTAGGCGAGGATGCTGTCCACCGCCAGCCCGCGGTGCCACGGGTACGTGAGGCGCTTCTCCGGGCCGGCGAAGTAGTACTCGACGTGGCACTGGCCGCACACGAAGGAGCGCAGCTCCTGCCGCGTCGCCACCCGGTTCACGTCGTAGTCGCGCACCCCCTGCGACGCTTTGAGGGCGCGGATACCCTCGATGAAGCCGGGGCGCGTCACGCGCAACTGCATCGTCGCGGGGTCGTGGCAGTCGATGCAGGCCACGGGATGCGTCGCCCACTGCCGGGCCGAGTCGTAGGGCAGGGGGTTCAGCCGCGCGAAGCCGGCCATCAGGTCGCCGTTGCCGGCGCGCAGGTAGGGGACGTACACGGAGGCGTGGCAGTGGAGGCAGGCCCCGGGCTGCCGCGCCGCCTGCTGGCGCTCCGTGTAGAGCTGGTCCTCGAGCATGAACGCGTGCCCGCGCTCCTCGCGGAAGTCCCGCGCGAAGGCGTACCCCGCCCACATCGTGCGGAGCCGCGGATCCTCCTCCAGGCGCGACTGCGACACCACCGAGCGCGGATCCGACGCGGTCGGCGAGCGCGGTAGCGCCTCGCTCCCGCCGAAGCGCGTGCGTACCTGGTCCACGGTGCGGCGGTAGCTGTCGTACTGGAACGGGAAGTTCTTCCCCCAGGCGGCCGGGTCCTGCGTCGTGTCGGTCAGCTCCACCACCCGCACGAACGGGTTCCGCGCCTCCGCCTTGCGCTCGAAGATGTTGACCAGCAGCGCGGTCGTGCTGACAGCGGCGACGACGCCGAGGGCCAGCAGCAGGACCCACGGCGAGACGGCGCCGGCCTCGCGCCGGCTCACAGGTGCCCGACGCTCGCGTGACAGCGGATGCACGATGCCTCTCCCTCGCGGCCCCCGTGGGCCGCCATGTTGGCGACGATCGCCTGGTGGCAGGCGCGGCACTGGCCCTCGGCCACACGCCGGCCGAGGGCCGTGATCTCGATGTTGTCGGGATAGGTGTTCGTCGTGAAGTAGTACGAGTGCCAGAAGCCGTCCCACGCCTTCACCGCGTACTTGCCCGCGAGGTTGAACGGCGTGTGGCAGTCGGCGCACTGCGCCGCCCGGCGGTGGCTCCCGCGCATCCACCCCGCGTACTGCGCGTTCATCGCGTGGCAGTTGTTGCACGCCGCCGCGTCGTGGCCGAGGTAGCTGTAGCCCTTCGCGTAGACGAAGGTGAACAGGCCCACGCCGACCGCGATGCCGAGGACCAGGATGGCGATGGCGGCCAGGGTCGAGCGCGTGGTCAACTGCGGACTGGTCATCGTTGCCGCAGAATATACATTCGGGGACGGCACGCGACGTGCGGATTCCTCACTTCTCCGATCGGGAAGTTCCGAGATGAGACATCCCTGCGGGTCCTGGTGCGCGGCTGCCCTCGGCGGGGCCGCGCTCGTGGTGTTCACGGCCGCGGCCTCCGCCCAGCAGCCCACGCCGTCCGGCCTGCGCGTCGACCTGGCCGCGGGCGGGCGGACGCGGCTCGAGATCGGCGGACAGGTGCGCGTGCGCGGCGAGCTGTGGCGCAACGCGAACTTCGGCCTCGCCGCTGCCCCCGCCGTGGCCGACGACGAGTACGCGCTCTCGCGCGTGCTGCTCGGCGCGCGCCTCGTCCTGGGCGACCGGCTCACGCTCTTCGTGCAGGGGAAGAGCAGTCTCCTCACGGACCGATCGCTCCCCGGCTTCAGGCGCACCAGCGACGAGGACCAGCTCGATGTCCAGCAGGCGTGGCTCGAGGCGCGCGGACGCGCCGGCCGCGCCACGGCGGCGCTGCGCGTCGGCCGGACCGACCTTGCCCTGGGCCGCGAGCGGCTGGTGAGCCCGCTCGACTGGACGAACGCGCGGCGCACCTTCCAGGGAGGCACGCTGACGCTGACAGTTCCGGCCGTGACGCTCACCGCGGTCCTGGTGCAGCCCGTCCTGGTGCGGCAGGCCCGGCCGAACATCGGCGACTCGCTGCGCACGCTCGCGGGCCTGTACGCCTCCCGCACCGTCCGCCCGCGGATCGGCGCCGACCTCTACTGGCTGTACGGCGTGACCGACGTGGCGTCGGTGAACGGTACCGCCGGGAAGGAGCGGCGCCACACGGTCGGTGGCCGGCTGTTCACCCGGGCGACGCCGTCGGGCGGGCCGTGGGACGCGGAGGTCGAGGCGGCGTACCAGTTCGGCGGCCTTGGCGCGGGGGATATCGCCGCGTGGATGGTCGCCACGCAGGTCGGCCGGACGTTCCGGCAGCTTCCGATGGCCCCGCGGTTCTACGTGGGCCTCGACTACGCCACCGGCGACGACGAGCCGGGCGGCGACGTCCAGACGTTCAGCCAGCTCTACCCGCTGGCGCACGCGTACCTCGGGTATGCCGACGTCCACGGGCGCCAGAACGTCCTCGATCTCTCGTGGGGCGGCTCGGGACGGGCCGGGGCGTTCCAGCTCATGGTGGACGTCCACAACTTCTGGCTCGCCAGCGGGGACGACTTCCTGTACGGGGTGGACGGCGCCGCCGTCACCGCGCGCGACCCCCTCGCGACGGACGCGATGATGGTCGGCACCGAGGTGGACCTCACCGTGCGCCGCACCTTCCTCCAGGGCCGGCTCACGGTCCAGGGGGGCTACAGCCGCTACCTCACGGACGAGTTCCTGGACACGACCGGGCCGTCAAAGGGGCTGCACTTTGCGCATGTGCAGGTGGGGTGGGGGTTCTGAGGGAGCCGGCACGGGCGCACCGCCGCCCGCTGCCCACGGTGCGCCGGTACGGCGGTGCCAGCCGCCCCCCTTGAGCCCGTGTCCCGCAACGACTTACATTTAATTCCTATGCAACCACTCAACATTGTCGGGAAGCTGCGCGTGTCCGGGTCGCTCTATGACGAGCGGCTGGTGGCGCCGATGAGAGAGGACCTGACGAGCGTCGGGTTCCGGGAGCTGCGGACGCCGGAGGAGGTGGACACGGCGCTGAGGGATGCCAAGGGGACGACGCTCCTGGTGGTGAACTCCGTCTGTGGCTGCGCCGCCGGGCGAGCGCGCCCCGCGATCAAGCTGGCGCTCAAGGCGGCGCGCGTGCGGCCGGCGCACCTCACGACGGTCTTCGCGGGTCAGGACCGCGACGCGACGGCGCGGGCCCGCGAGTACTTCGCGGGCCAGCCGCCGACGTCACCGCAGGTCGCACTCCTCAGGGACGGACAGCTGGTGTACCTGATGCAGCGGCACCAGATCGAGGGGCGCGATGCGCCCGAGATCGCGGCGGACCTGGTCGCCGCGTTCGAGGAGCACTGCGCGGGCTGAAGGGCGGCGGTGGCTGGAGCGCGCGAAGGGCGCCCCGGTGCGGGGCGCCCTTTCCCGTTCCGGGCGCGGGTCCTACGGCTCCGGATCCACAGGCGGGAGCTGGCTCGCCGGGTTGAAGCCCATGCCGCCGAGCGAGCCGTCGGGGAGGATCACCAGGCGCAGGACCATCGGTTCGTCGGCCATCACGTAGCGCCCGAAGCGCCAGTACTGGCGCTGCCCGTTGCGCATCACCCACCGCTCCTCGACGACCGACTCCTCGGTCCCGATCTGGGAGGTGAGCCGGACCATGCGTTCGGTCACGCCGTCGATGCCGCCCAGCCCCTGCTGCATGTCCGGGGGCATCGCGGCGTAGAGGCTGTCGGCCTGCTGGTGAACGAAGAAGCCGGCGATGCGGCGCGCCCGGGCGAGGGAGTCGGCGGGAAGTGGCGCCCGGCCGGGTGTCTGGGCGGCGGTGCCGCTCGCGAGCAGCAGCAACGAGGTGAGCGGCAGGACGACATGGCGCACACAGGATCCTTGATCGGGTCGTGCATCC
>CAYLJK010000239.1:0-4707 GCA_964383975.1 uncultured Gemmatimonadales bacterium
AGGAGCTGTTCGAGCAAGCGGTGGGGAAGGGGCCGCTCACCAGTCCCGAGTACATCGAGATCCGCGACCGGCTGCGGCGGCTGACCCGTGACGAGGGGCTCGACGCCGTGATGGACCAGCACCGCCTCGACGCGCTCATCGCGCCGTCCACCGGGCCAGCGCGGCCCATCGACCTGGTGGGCGGCGACGCGGGAGGCGGCGGCGCCTCGACGCCCGCCGCGGTCGCCGGCTACCCGCACATCACGGTGCCGATGGGGTTCGTGCACGGGCTCCCGGTCGGGCTCTCGTTCTTCGGGCGCGCCTGGAGCGAGGCGCGGCTGCTGGCGCTCGCCTACGCGTTCGAGCAGGCGTCCCGAGCGCGGCGCGCGCCGCGGTTCCTGCCGACGGCCGAGGTGCGCTTCGAGCGCCCGTAGGCGGCGCTTGCGGCGGCCGCCCGGAAGTCGGATGTTGCTTGGCTGACATGAGCGACCCGGGCGCACAGGAGAGGTGCGGCAACTGCGGCGCGGCGCTCCCGAGGGGCGCGGCGTTCTGCATGGCGTGCGGCAGCGGCACCGGCGCCGAGATCCGCACCGAGACCGAGATCCTCCCGCGGCTCCAGGGGGCGCTCGAGGGGCGCTATCGCGTCGAGAAGGAGCTCGGCAAGGGCGGGATGGCGACGGTCTTCCTCGCCCACGACGTGCGCCACGAGCGCGACGTCGCCATCAAGGTGCTGCACCCCGAGCTGGCCGCGTCCATGGGCGCTGAGCGGTTCGACCGGGAGATCAAGCTCGCCGCGAAGCTCCAGCATCCCCACATCCTCGCGCTCTTCGACTCGGGGAACGCCGACGGGCTCCTGTACTACGTCATGCCCTTCGTCGTCGGGGAGTCGCTGCGTGACCGGCTCGACCGAGACCAGATGCTCCCGGTGGACGAGGCGGTCGGCCTGACCATCGAGGTCGCCGAGGCGCTCGGCGCCGCGCACGCGATGGGGATCGTCCACCGCGACATCAAACCCGAGAACATCCTGCTCGCGAACGGCCATGCGCTGGTCGCGGACTTCGGCGTGGCGCGCGCGGCGTCGCAGGCCGGCGAGAAGCTCACGCAGACGGGGATGGCGGTCGGCACCCCGCTGTACATGAGCCCCGAGCAGGCGATGGGCGACGAGGTGGGCCCCACGTCGGACCTCTACAGCCTGGCGTGCGTGGCCTACGAGATGCTGACGGGCCAGCCGCCGTTCACCGGGGCGAACGCGCGCGCCATCATGGCGCGGCACACGATGGAGGCTGTGCCGAGCATCCGTCTGGTGCGGGATTCGGTGCCGCCGGAGGTCGAGGAGGCGATTCTCGTCACGCTGGCGAAGGTGCCGGCGGACCGGCCGCAGAACGCAACGCAGTTCATCGAGATGCTGGGCACGCCGCTCGCCGCGACGGCCGTGCGGCGGCTGCCGAGCCGGATGACCGCCGCACGCCGCACGCCGATCGGCGCGCCGGCGCTCCGGCGGCGGCCGGGCTGGCGCTGGCCGGCCGCGGCGGCGCTGGGCGTGGCCGTGGTCGGCGGCGGCGCGTACCTGGCGTTGGGCGGGCGGGGCGGCGCTCCGAGCGCGGAGGCCGGCGGCCTCGATCCCAAGCGCATCGCCGTGCTCTACTTCGAGCCGTCCGCCGCGGACCTCGGCTATGTGGCCGACGGTCTCACGGAAGGGCTCATCGGATCGCTGCGCCAGGTGCGCGAGCTCGACGTCATCTCGCCGGCGGGCGCCGCGGCGTGGCGTGGGAGCGGCGCGCCGCGCGACAGCATCGCGCGCGCGCTCGGGGCGGGGACGCTGGTGCTCGGCAGCGTGGAGCCCGACGGCGGCCGGCTGCGCGTCACGGTGCGGCTGGTGGACGGCTCGAGCGGGGCGGAGTTCCAGCGCGCGAGCTTCGTGCAGCCGGCGGCGAACCTCGTCTCCATCGCCGACACCCTCGCTGCGGCGGCCGCCCGGCTCGTCCGCGAGCGGCTCGGCGAGGAGATCCAGATGCGGGAGGCCCGTGCCGGCACCCGCAACGCTGAGGCGTGGGCGGCGCTCCAGCGCGCGGAGCGGCGGCGGAAGGACGCGGAGGAAGGTCCGGCCGAGGGGATGGCCGCCGGGCTCACCGCGGCGGATTCGCTCGCCGCCCGCGCGGAGGGGCTGGACCCGTCGTGGCCGGCGCCGATCGTCCTGCGCGCGGCGATCGCCTACCGCCGCTCGAGGCTCGCCGTGGACGATCCCGCGGAGGCCGACCGCTGGATCGGCGTGGGCCTGGGACACGCGGGCCGGGCGCTCGCCCTCGACGACGCCGACCCCGATGCGCTGGAGCTGCGCGGCAACCTGCGCTACTGGCGGTACCTGATGGGGCTGGAGCCGGACGCCGCGCGCGCGCGCCGGCTCCTGGACGAGGCGAAGCAGGACCTGGAGACGGCCGTGCGAGTGCAGCCGGCGCAGGCCGGTGCGTGGGCGTCGCTCTCCCACCTCTACTACCAGTCGGGGACGTTGGTGGACGTGAACCTCGCCGCGCGGCGCGCGCTGGAAGAGGACGCGTTCCTCTCCAACGCCGACCTCGTGCTCCAGCGGCTCTTCTTCTCGTCCTACGACCTTGGCCAGTTCCCCGATGCGGCGCGGCGCTGCGACGAGGGCGCGCGGCGCTTCCCCGCCAATCCCAGGTTCGTCGAGTGCCGCCTCTGGATGTTGACCAGTCGGCACGTCGAGCCCGACGTGGCCGGCGCCTGGCGGCTGCGGGACTCCGTCCTCGCGCTCACGCCGCAGCGCGAGCGCACCTACCAGGAACTCCAGGGGCGGCTGCTGGTCGCGGCGGTGGCGGCGCGCGCCGGCCTTGCGGACTCCGCGCGTCACCTCGTGCAGCGCTCCCGCGGCGACGCCACCGTGGACCCCACACGTGACCTCGCGCACATCGCGGCATTCGTGCTCACGCTGGTCGGCGACCGGACCCAGGCGATCGAACAGCTGAAGACGTACCTGGCCGCTAACCCCCAGCGCCGCAGCAGCTTGGCCGACGATCCGGGATGGTGGTTCCGCCCCCTGGCCGAGGACCCCGAGTTCGCCCGGGCGGTCGGCGGACGCTGAGCCGAACGGGGCGCGGGCGTTGCGTCCCGCGCCGCGGCGCGGCACCCTTCGAGCTTGAAACGGGACCGAAAGCGCCGAGAAACGAACCCCGGGGTCGTGCCGCCGGGAGGCGGCGCGGCCTGTGGAGGTTCCATGCATCGTCTGAGTCCGTTCGCCTTCGCCGCCGCACTCGCCCTTCTGGCCGCGTGCGCGGAACGCCCTGCCGACCCGGTCGGACCGGCGAGCGCCAATGTCACCGCCGGGATGTGCCCGTCGGCCGCGGACATCCGCGCGCAGATCGCCGCGCTGTTCCCGCGGGCCAGCGGCCGGGCACCGGCGGAAGCCAGGTTCTCGAACATCCAGAAGCTCCTCTCGCGCGGTACCGCCTCGGACAGCCTCACCGCCCAGCGCCACACCCGCTCGCTCATCGAGTTCACGCTGAAGAAGTACGCGGACGGCCAGACCTCCGGCGGGCCGGTCGCGCTCACGGCGTTCCTCAACAGCCTGCTCTGCTTCGCGGGACTGCCGTCCATCTTCGACCCGTCGAACTTCGGGGACGACGGAGCGGTCGCGGTCATCCTGCCGAACTCTCCGCCGACGGACGTGGTGACGGGGAACGAGTGGGCAGGCGTGCACATCAACACCGGGTCGGTCACCGAGCCGACGATCGTGACGATCCGCCGGCTCCCGGACTTCCCGGGACCGCTCTTCACGTCGTTCGACCAGTATCCGCTGTACTACGAGTTCGACGCGTCGGTCCTGCCGCCGACGGGCTTCGAGCAGCCGGTGCTGGTGGGCGTGTGCCTCCCGGCCGACCTCGTCCTCGATCCGGGGACGATCGCCCGGCTGCGACTCGCGCACAACGTGCCGCCGTACGATCCGGAGACCGAGAGCATCGAGGTGCTCCCGCTGGCCGACCCCACGTTCCTCGACTGTTCGGACGCGGGGCTCGCGGCCGCGACGCGCGGCGGCTTCCTCGACCTTGCGTCACGCGGCGGCCGACTGCTCGGTGCGGGGCTGCTGGCGCTGATCGGACCGCCTCCGCTCTACGCGGCGTCGTTCCTCGCGACCGGCGGGGTCGGTGGGACGACCCGCAACTTCTCGCCGTTCGGCGCCGTGGACACGCTGGGGATCCTGCTGGTATCGGATCCGCAGCCGATCAGCGGTCTGTCCGTCGCGGAGACACCAGCCGTGGCCGCCATGCCGACCCAGTACATGGTCACGGCGCAGCTGCGCACCTTCACGGGTGAGCCGATGCCCGGCTTCCGTGTGCTCTTCGAGGTCATCAGCGGAGGCGGGACCATCGTGAACGGCGACCTGGTGACCGGGCCCGACGGCTCGGCGACCGCCGGGCCGTGGACGACGGGTGCCTCCGGTGCCGGACCGAACCTGCTGCGGGTCACGGCCTTCGCGCCGCCGGGCCGCGGCTTCGACAAGAACCCTTCCACGGTCTTCGCGCCCTGACGCGGCGCCGCTGACCGACCGGCCGACGGGCCCCGGGCATCGGTCCGGGGCCCGTCGTGCGTCCGGGCGCCGCTGGCATGCGGGGCGTCGCGTCGCCAGAATAGGGCGGTGGACGATCTCGCCTGGCTCACCGCGACCGAGGCGGCCGCCGTCCTGCGCAGCCGCCGCGTCTCCTCCACCGAGTTGGT
>CAYLJK010000240.1:0-4697 GCA_964383975.1 uncultured Gemmatimonadales bacterium
CCACCGTCGCCGCCACCGGCATCGCGCCCGACGCCGACGACTGCGCCCGCGCGGCGCACGGCGCGGCGAGCAGCAGCAGGGCAGCGGCGAGGCGGCGCATGCGGACCTCAGGGCACCACGACGGTCGTGCTGTCCACGACCGGCGGGGCTTGAAGGATGTTCGCGGACGGCAGGTCCGCGCGCGCGGTCGTGAGTCGCACGCGGACGCCGTAGGTCCCCGGCCGCACCTCCTCGAGGGGGAAGGTGAGCCGGCGCCGGTGCCCGTCGTAGACCGCCATGAGTGTCGTCCACGTCGCCGCCGTCCGGCCCGCGGCGTCCACCAGCGCGACCTCCGCCGTGCCCAGGAACGCCGCGTTCCCGCCGCGGTCGAGCTGCGCCCAGACGACGAGCGAATCGCCGGCGACCGACGCGTCGAGGCCGCTCAGCACGGCGTTGGTCCGGACCACGCCCTTGCGGTACGACAGCGAGATGACGGTGCGCAGTTCGACCGTGACGTTCGCGCGCACCGCGGAGTCCGCGGCCGCGCCGCCCGCGGCCGGCCGCGAGGCCACGATGATGCGCGACCAGTACTCGCCGTCGTCCAGCTGCGCCGGCGGCTGCGCCAGCAGGCGCACCACCTGACGCTCGCCGGGCCGCACGACCGTGCGGCGCGGGACCGCGCGGATCCATCCCGTCGCGGAGGGGTGCTCGGGACCCGGCTCGTCCACGAAGCGGATGTACACGGCGCCCGTGCTGTCCGCGGTCGGGTACCCGAAGCGCAGGTCGATGGTGACCTCCTCCGGCTCGGTTCCGGTGTTCACGAGGAACAGCTGCCCGGTCCGCGAGCGGTGGTCCATGAAAACCGCGTGCGGGGCCACGAGGATCGCCTCGAGGAGGAGCGGGACCGCGGCGGTCGCCGCGAGGGCGAGCGCCGTGCCGGCCAGGAGCCGCCGCGGGATGTGCATCGCGCGCATCAGTTCAGGTACGACGCGGTCACGGTGATCGTCGCCGTGTAGGCGCCGGGCGCCTGCCGGGCCGCGGGGGTCACCGTTCCACCAAGGTAGAGGTAGACGCGACCGTTGCCGCTCAGCGTGGCGAACAGGGGGACGCGCGGGTCGAAACCCAGCGCCGTCGCGATGCTCGGGGTCTGGCTCCAGCCGCCATCGTTCGCCCCGAAGGTCAGGGGCATGAGGGCGCCGCCTGGACCGGTCATCGCCGCGGGAAGCGTGAAGTCGACGCGCACCTGCGTCCCCCGGCTGCCGCGGATCTCGAGCTGGCCCGCGTTCAGGGCGTCCGTCCGGCTGACCGCCGTCGGTACCCCGGCGATGACGACGCCGAAGGTCAGCCCCTGCGAGGGTCGGACGCTCAACGGCCGTCCCTGCGCCGCCGCCGTCGTGACACCCCCGCCAGCGAGCACAGCCGCCCCGAGAAGGGCGGCTGTCGCGAGTCCCCTGGCACCGAGCGCGTTGCCCATGCGCGTCCCGCGTGCTCTCCCCCGTTCCGGACCCTGACGCCGGGACGCTGAAGGATCGGTTGGCTTGCCGACCGACAGCGCCCCGGACGTCATGCCGTCCCGGGCAGGGAGGCTAGTTGCCCGTGTACGCGGCCTGGACCGTGATCGTCCCCGAGTACGCGCCGGCCGGCTGCGCGGCCAACGGGGACACGGTGGCGCCGACGAAGACGAAGATCTCGCCCGCACCCGACAGGTTCACCAGCGTGCCGCCCGCGGGGGCGAAGCTGGTCTGCGCGCCGGCCTGCGTCGCCGCCGTGGCCGCCGTGTAGCTGCCGATGCTGAGGTCGTTCGTGCCGTCGGAGAGGTTCGCCGGCAGCGACGTGAAGGTGACGTTCACCTGCGCGCCCGCCGTGCCGTTGAACTGCATGACGCCCGCCGTCGCGTCGCTCGTCGCCACCGCCTTCGGCGTGCCCGGCACAACGAAGCCGAAGTCGAGGGCCGCCACCGGCGTCGCCGTCAGCGCGCCCGTGACCGTCGCCGTCGCATTGATGTTCCCGGACGCCGAGGACTGCGCCTCGGCCCGGTTGGCCACCGCGACCAGCGCGGCCGCCATCACGACACCACCCAGGATCTTCTTCATCTTCGCTCTCCCTCCGCTTGCAGGCGTTTCGCCCGAGACGTTGGACTGCCCTATGCTGCCCTTGCTCCGCTTCGCTCCGGGACCGGTTCACCTGGTCCCTCGGAGGGCGTGGAAAAGCAACGGCCGTGCCAAGGACCGAGGCGTCCCCGCCACGGCACAGTCCAACAGATTGTCTGACAACAGGTTACAACTGCGGCAGGGAAGCCTCACAGCCCGTGTGAGGTGTCGCTTACTGCCCAACGCCATCGCGTCTTGCAGGAGATTCGGCGCAAGACGAGGGGGTGTGGCGGGTTGCCGCACAGGGTGGACGGGGGTCGCGGGGCGGAGTCCGAGTATCGCACGGGCGCACGGACGTGCAGCGGCACCGCTGGGCGGCCGCCTGGCCACCCGGTTCCGCAGGCACGGTGCGCGCGTGCGTCAGTGCGCCCGTGGGGCGCGCCTGTGCGCCTGCGCGGCGGCGCTACCACCTGATGGCCGCCGACCCCCAGGTGAATCCGGAACCGAAGGCCGCCAGCACCACCAGGTCGCCGCGGACAACCCGTCCCTCGGCCACCGCCTCGTGGAGCGCGATGGGGATGGAGGCGGCGGTGGTGTTCCCGTAGCGCTGGATGTTGTTGTAGACCTGGTCGTCGCGGAGGCCGAGCTGCCTCTGCACCATCTCCGAGATCCGGAGGTTCGCCTGGTGGGGGATGAACACCTTGATGGCGTCCGTCGTGAGGCCGTGCGAGCGCAGGGCAAGCTGGACCGCCTCGGGCATCCGGGTCGTGGCGTTCCGGAAGACCTCGCGTCCCTGCATCACGGGGAACTGCAAACCCTGCTCCAGGGCCTCCGCGGTGAACCGCGGGTTGTGGGCGCAGCCGCCAAGGTCGCACCACAGGAGCCTGGCCTGGGCCCCGTCCGCGAAGACGTGGGTGGAGAGCACACCGCGCCCGTCGTCCTCCGTGGGCCCGAGGATCGCCACGCCGGCCCCGTCGCCGAAGATCACCGACACGTCCCGCCCCCGCGTGGTCAGGTCGAGGCCCGGCGACTGGGTTTCGGCGCCGACCAGCAGCACGCGCCGGTACATCGCCGTGCGGATCCACGCGTCGGCGATCTGGAGCCCGTAGAGGAACCCGCTGCACTGGTTGCGGATGTCGAGGCAAGGGATGTTCGGGACGCCCAGCTTCGCCTGGAGGAACACCCCGCACCCGGGGAACATGTACTCCGGCGAGAGCGTGGCGAGGATGATGGCGTCGAGGTCCGTCGCCTGGAGACCGGCCCGATCGAGCGCCGCCCGCGTCGCGTGCAGGGCGAGGTCGCTGGTCACCTGCGACGCATCGTCCGGGACCCACCGGCGCTCCTGGATCCCGGTGCGGGTGCGGATCCACTCGTCGGACGTGTCCATGAGCTTCGCCAGGTCGTCGTTCGTGACGACGCGCTCCGGGACATACATGCCGGTGCTGATGAACTCGGTGCGGAGCATCGGGCCTCTTCGGGCACGGGGCAGCGGCAACGCTAACCGGACCGGGATGCCGCCCGCAACACCCGTACGCTAGGTTTCCGGCCATGGACACGTACGACGCCATCGCCAAGCGCACTTCCGTCTACCAGTACCGGCCGGACCCCGTGCCCCGGTACGTGGTGGAGCGGCTCATCGCGGCGGCGATCCGCGCCCCCAACCACAAACTCACGGAGCCGTGGCGGTTCGCCGTCCTCACGGGTGAGAGCAAGCGCCGGTACGCCGAGCTGCGGCGCGGTTACCGAGCCTCCCGCTTCGACGATCCGGCGAGCCCGGAGGCACAGCGGGCCGCGGAGAAGGCGTACCGCGAGCCCGTGGAGACACCCGCCCTGGTGGTGGTCATGTGCAAGGTCGCCGACGACCCGGTCCGCCGGGAGGAGGACTACGGGGCGGCGATGATGGCGATCCAGAACCTGATGCTCGCGGCCACCGCCGACGGCCTGGGCTCGGTGGTCCGGACCGGCGGGATCATGGACGACCCGGCGCTGCGGGCGCTGGTGGGTGTGCCGGAGGGCTACCGGGTCGTGGGGATCGTGTCCATCGGCTACCTGCTCGCGGAGCCCGAGCCGACGCCCCGGCGCATCTCGGCCGCCGAGGTGACGCGCTGGCTGGACTGACCGGGGTCCGCGGGATCAGCCGGGCGGAGCGGCCGCGTCCGGTGGCGGCTCCACGCTGAAGAGGTCGCGCAGCGCCTGGTAGAGGTCGTGGCGACGGAACGGCTTGCGCAGGAACCGGATTCCGCCCAGCGCGATGATCGCATCCACCATTTGCATCGTGTCGTAACCCGAGATCAGCAGGACCGGGAACCCCGGCTCCCGTTGGCGCATGCCGACGATGATGTCCTCGATGGGCGTGCCCGGCATCACCACATCGAGGATCGCGGCGCGGAAGTGGCCGCGCGCCGCGGACGCGAGGAGCGACCGCGCCACCGCGCCGCTGTCGGCCTGCACGACCTCCATCCCGAGGGTCGCCAGCATCCTGGCCGTGACGCGCCGCACGTCCTCGTCGTCGTCCGCCAGGAGCACCCGGCCCTCAAGCCTGGCCATCTCCTCGCCGACGACCGCCTCGGCGGCGAAGGGTACCTCGAGTTCGATCCGGGTGCCCGCACCCGGGGCGGACTCGATGGT
>CAYLJK010000241.1:0-4655 GCA_964383975.1 uncultured Gemmatimonadales bacterium
AAGCTCGTCCACATCGAGCCGCCGCCGCACGTACAGCCGGTCGAGCGTCCGCAGGCACTCGACCTCGGCGAGCGCGCTCGTCAGGCCATCGTCGAGGGTCGCCGGGATCGCCCCGCGCTGGCGCAGCACGACGCGGAGCAGGACCGAGGCGTCGACGTAGTGCTTCACGCCCGCTCGCGCCGCTGCTCGGCGAGGGCGGCGTCCACGTCCGGGCGGCGGCGGGGCGGCGGCGGGAGCCGCACGTCCGCCAGCCGGCGTACGGGGCGGCGGCTCGGCAGGTCCTCGGCTCCCGGTGTCACCGGCACCACACGGGCAACGGGCGTGTCGCGGTCGAAGACCACGAGCGAGCGGCCGGCGCGGACCTCGCGCAGGTACTGGCTGAGGCGGGCCTTGAATTCGGCCACCCGGAGCGGCCGGCGGGGAGCGGTGCTCATGACCATAAGATAGTCATGATTGGTCATGGCCGGGAGGGCGCGGCCGCGGACTGGACGGCGGCCGGCCGGCTGTCGAAGCTTCAGGGGTCCCGAACGGAGTGCGATGATGCGACGACTCCACGCCCTCGCCCTCGTGGGCGCGATCGCCGCGGTGGGCCTGGCCGCCGCGCGGCGCCCGGCCCAGACCCCGCCGCGGATGGTGGTCTACAAGACCCCGACCTGAGGCTGCTGCACCGCGTGGATCCGTCACATGAGCGGTGCGGGCTTCCAGGTGGAAGCGCGGGATGTGAGCGAGGAACAGCTCCTGGAGGTGATGGCAGCCTCGGGGGTGCCGGAGGAGCTGGGTTCCTGCCACACGGCCGAGGTCGGCGGCTACATCGTCGAGGGCCACGTGCCCGCCGCGACCGTGCAACGCCTGTTGCGCGAGCGGCCCCGGGTCACCGGCATCGCCGTTCCCGGCATGCCGATCGGATCGCCGGGGATGGAGCAGGGGAACCGCCGCGAACCGTACGCCGTGTACACCTTCGTGCGGGACGGCCGTACGGCGGTGTACGAGCGGCACTAGGCGCGACCGGCTGCGTCGGGACGGGCCTTCTCGCAGGGGCCCGTCGGCGTTGCGGGCCCCGGACCCGTGAAACGCGGCGCTAACTTCCGCTGGTCCCTCACAGGGTTGAGGCCATGAAGGAGCTGGAAGGCCGCCATGCCGTCGTCACCGGGGGTGGCCGCGGCATCGGCGCCGCCATCGCGATGGAGCTGGGCCGGCTCGGCGCCACCCTCACCCTCATGGGCCGGGACCAGGCTCGGCTCGATGCGCATGCCGCGGCCGTCGCGGCCGCCCACGGCGTCGAGGTGGCGGCGGTGCGCTGCGACGTCGCCGATCAGGCGGGGGTCGTGGACGCCTTCCGGGTGGCCCGCGAGACGTTTGGGCCGCCGGCCATCCTCGTGAACAACGCTGGCGTGGCGGACGCGGCGCGCTTCACCGAGCTGCCGCGCGAGCAGTGGGACCGGATGCTGGCCGTGAACCTCACCGGGCCGTTCCTCTGCATGCAGCAGGTGCTTCCCGCGATGCTCGACGCGAAGCGCGGCCGTATCGTGAACATCGCCTCCATGATGGGCCTCAAGGGCTACAGCCGAGTTGCTGCCTACTCAGCGAGCAAGGCGGGGCTGGTCGGCCTCACGCGCGCCGTGGCGCACGAGGTCGCCCGGCACGGCATCACGGTCAACGCCATCTGTCCCGGCTACACCGAGACCGACATGGCCGAGCAGGCCGTGCGCAGCCTTGCCCGGGCGGGGATGACGCTCGAGGAGGCGCGGGAGCGGATCGTCCGCACCCTGCCGCGGCGGGAGCTGATCCGCCCCGCCGAGATCGCCGCGCTGGTGGGATGGCTCTGCACCGACGCGGCGACCGCGGTCACCGGCCAGGTCATCGCGGCGTCGGCCGGCGAGGGGTGAGCGTGCCACGCCGGCCGGCCCCGCCCATCGAGGTCCGCACCTCCCGCATCCAGGGACGCGGCGTCTACGCCACGCGCGTCATCCCGAAGGGAACGTGGATCATCCAGTACACCGGCGAGCGGATCACGAACGACGAGGCGGACCGGCGCTACGACGACGAGGCGATGGACCGCCACCACACCTTCCTGTTCGTTCTCGACGAGCGTACCTGCATCGACGCGGCCGTCGGCGGGAACGACGCGCGGTTCATCAACCACTCGTGCGAGCCGAACTGCGAGGCGGTGTACGCCGAGGAGGAGCAGGAGATCTGGATCGTCGCGAAGCGCCGGCTCGCGGCCGGCGAGGAGCTGACGTACGACTACGGGTACGTGGCGGACGCGGAGGACGAGGAGGAGGCCCGTCGGCTCTACCCCTGCCACTGCGGCCAGCCGAGCTGTCGGGGGACGATACTCAACTCGCCGGCGCCCGCGCCTCCACCTCCACCGTGATGCGGACGTCGTCCCCCACGACGTTCACCCCTTCGATGAGACGGTTCCACCGCAGGCCATAGTCGTGGCGGTTCACGGACCCGGTCAGGACCCAGCCAGCGACGATCGCGCTCCCCTGCTGGCCGGGGACGACGCGCATCCCGACCAGCTCGGCGTCGAGCGTGATGGGGCGGGTGATGCCCCGGATGGTCAGGTCGCCGGTGACGCGGTAGGTCCCGGGCGCCCGGCCGCGCTCGACCTGGCGACTCAAGAAGGTGATCTCCGGAAACGAGTCGGCGGCGAAGAAGTCCGGCGAGCGCAGGTGGGTGTCGCGCCGGTCATTCTCCGTGTCCACGCTGGCGGTGCGGATCGCGAGCCGCGCCGACGAGGCGGCGAGGTTCGTGGAGTCGAAGGCGAACGAGCCCTCGAATTCCCGGAACTTCCCGGTGACGTAGGCCACGCCCATGTGCCGGACCCGGAAGAGGACCTGGGTATGGGCCCGGTCGATGGTGAAGACCGGGGCCTGCGCGGCGAGCGGCGCCGCGGCGGGAAGGAATAGAGCGGCGACCAGGGCCGCGCGAAGTCCATGGCTCATGCGTTGTGCTCCAGGACGATGGTTCAAGCTTGTAATATCGTACCGCCGCGTCCCGGCCGGGAGTGCGCGCGGTGCGCCGGCGTCCCGGCCCCTAGCCCCGGGCCCCCGGCCCCGTTGTATTTCCCCCGTGCCCCTGCGCCACCTCGTGCTCGTGCGGCTCGGCGTCGCGGTCAACCTGGTCATCGGCCAGATCGTCGCGGCGCTGCTCCTGCCGGTGTTCCTGGACGCCGTCGGGACCATCCTCGTCGCCGCGCTCGCCGGCCCCCGGGCGGCCATCGTCGCCGGCCTGACGTCGCAGGTACTGGCCGCCGTCCTCTCCGGGAACTTCGCCTGGCTTCCGTTCGGCGTCGTGCAGGTCGTCATCGCGCTGTACGCCTGGGGAGCGGCGCGGCTCGGCGCCTTCCGCCGGCTGGGCACCGCGCTCCCGGCCGGATTCGTCCTCGGCGCGCTGGCCGGCGGTACCGCCTTTCCGATCGCCTACCTCGTGTTCGGCGGCGTCACGGCGGGAGGCGTGAGTGCCGTCACGGCCGCCCTGCGCGCGGCCGGCGTGCCGCTCCACCTGGCCACGGCGACGGCGAGCATCTCGACGGACCTGCTCGACAAGACGATCGCCTTCGGCCTCGTCGCCCTCATCCTGCGCTCGCTCCCGTCGCACCTGGCCGCGCGGTTCCCGGGGCTGCGGCGATGATCGGCTACCGCGCCGGGTCCTCGCTGCTGCATCGCGCGCACCCCTACACCCCGCTGGCGCTCGCCACCGGGCTGCTGCTCCTGGCGTTCGCGGCCGCGACGCCGCGCAGCGTCGGCGCCGTCGTGCTGGCGGCGGCCGCGCTCGCCCTCACCGGCCGGGTCGCGGGGGCGGTCCTCCGGCCAGCGCTCCTCGTCGGCTTGCCCACGTGGGCGCTGCTGCTCGTGGTCCACGGGCTGCTGGGTCCATCTCCGCATACGGCTGTGGGGCCGGTGGCGTTGTCGGAGCCGGGGCTCGCGCGGGCGCTGCTGCTGGGCGGCCGTCTGACGGCCATCCTGCTCGCGTTCCTCACCGCGCTGGCCGTCGTCTCTCCGGCACGCCTGGTGGACGCGATGACGGAGCGCGGCGTGCCGTTCGCGCGCATGTACCTGCTGGTCTCGACGCTGACGCTCGTGCCGCGCCTGCGCGTGCGCGCGGCCGCGATCCTCGAGGCGCAGCAGTGCCGCGGCCTGCGCCTCGGCGGCGGCCCGGTCGCGCGCGTGGCGGCGCTGGGACCCCTGGTCCTCCCGCTCGTCCTGGGCGCGCTCGCGGAGGTGGACGAGCAGGTGCTGGCGCTCGACTCGCGGGGCGCGATGCTGGGCGGCCGCCGCACGGCGCTCGAGACGCCGCCCGATACCGCGGCGGAGCGCACGCTGCGCCGGGCCATGCTGGCCGTCGCGGCCGCGGCGCTTGCCTTCAAGCTCGCGGGGCGCGTACTGTGAGCCCGGCCCTGCGGTTCCGGGGGTGCACGTTCCGCTACGCCGGGGAGGACGCTCCGGCCATCGCGGGACTCGATCTCGAGATCGGGCCGGGCGAGGTGGTGGCGCTGGCGGGCCCGGCGGGCGCCGGCAGCTCCACACTGCTCATGCTCGCCGGCGGCGGCGCGCCGCGGCTCACGGGCGGCGTGCTGGACGGCGTCATCGAGCGCCACGTGCGCCGCAGCGCCATCGAAGACCTTCAGGAATTTGAAAAAGAGAAGCTGA
>CAYLJK010000242.1:0-4652 GCA_964383975.1 uncultured Gemmatimonadales bacterium
ATCCGGCGCGCGCGGGAGGTCGAGCGAGACGACGACCGGGCGCCGTAGCGACGCCAGGGCATCGGTCACGCGGAAACCCTCCCCCGCGCCGACGACGCTCAGCAAGAGGCCCAGTTCGCGGCCGATCGCGGCGGCCCGCCGGATTTCGTTCTCGCTCGTCGCCGCGTAGAACACCGGCAGCTCGCCGCGCACCACCGGTACCAGCGCCGCTAACCCCGCGTCATACGCCGGCCGCTCCATCCCGCGCGGGTTCGCACGGTAGCGCTCGACCAGCGTGCCGTAGCGCCGCGCGTCGTAGAGCCGCTGCCGCTGATACGCCTGCACCCCCATCGCCGTGGACGGGTAGCGGCCCTGCACGCCCTGGAAGCCGAGGTGCATCGCCACCGGCGTCTTCAGCGCGTCGCGCGCGGTGACGCTGTCCCGCAGCGGCACGAGCACCGACTGGCCGCGGAACGTGCCGCGCGAGGGGGCCACCAGCGCCGCCGTCACCCCGGCCTCGCGCCACGCGCGGATGTCGGAAGCCTGCGGGCGCAGCTCCTCGACCACGAGGCGCTCGGGCTCCAGCCCGACGAACACCCGAGCCGCAGCCTGCCCCGCCTCGGTCGCGGGAGCGCCTCCGCCGGCGCCCGCGCCGCCCGCCGGCGGCGTCGGCGACGGCAGGCCGAGCATGGCCGCGAGATCGATGAAGCCGGGGAGGACCGTGCGGCCCGCGAGGTCGAGAACCCGCGCATCCGGGGGCACCGCCACATCCGCGCCGACGGCCTCGATGAGGCCGCTGCGGATGACGATCGTCCCCTGCCGGACCACTCCGCGTGTGACCGTCTCGATCCGCGCGTTCGTGAGCGCCCACGTCCCACCCTGCGCCGCGACCCGTGACGTCAGACCGGCGAACGCCGTGACGAGGACGAACGTCGCCCGAGTGACCGCAACCCTGCGCATCCGATGGACTCCGGTGAAGGACCTGATGGCGAGCCTGCGCCGTGGGCATCTAGCGATGCGGGGCCGCTCCGTCAAGTCAGCGGCCCCCCGCGAGGGAACGACGGGCATTTGCGACACTGTCGCCGCACCGGTACGTTATCCGCCCCATGGCCGACGCGCTCCTGGCCCTGCGCGAGTACGCGAAGCTGGCTCCCTGGAACATCCGGGATCTTGCGACGATCGCCGGCGGCATCCTCGACGCTTCGGGCGTCACGCCGATCAACGCGGCGGCGCAGAGCCGGCCGTCGGACCGCACCATCCGCTTCTATGTGACGCGCCACCTGATGAGCGCCCCCGACGGGCGCGGCACCGCCGCGACCTACGGCTACCGCCATCTCCTCCAGCTGCTGGCGATCAAGCTGCGGCAGATGGAGGGCGCGACGCTCACCTCCATCGAGAAGGACCTCACCGAGTCCCCCGGCGATGCGCTGGAGCGCCGGGTGGCCGCGGCCCTGGGCTCCGTGCCCGCGCCGGCGGAGTTGGCGGTCGAGGCGCGCGCGCCGCGGGGCCGCGTGGCCCGCGTCTTCGCCCAGCGCAGTGCCGCGGCCGAACCCGCGCCGGTGAACGGCACGCCGCTCGGCGGTCCGTCGGAGGGGACAGGGTGGTTCCGCATCGCGGTCGGCGACGGGCTCGTCGTCTCGATCCGCGGCGACCACCCGGCCTCGCGCGCGCCGGTGGTGCTTCAGCGCGTCGCCGACGCCGTCGCCCGCGCGCTCGCCGAATCGGCCGAGTCCACCGCCCGCTAGCATCGTGATGCGCCGCTGGCGCGTCCCGCTGATCCTGAGCGTCGTCGTCCTCGGCGCCCAACTCGTCCATCTCCCCGCCCTGCACGACGTCGTGACCGGCCGCGCCCCGGCCGACGCGCGGCTCGCCTATCCCGTGCTGCACGTCCTGCTCGCGCCGCTGACGCTGCTCGCCGACTGGCTCAACGGCGGCAGCCGTGCCGACCTCGCCGGCTTCGGCGCCTGGGCGGTCGTGATGCTCGTCGTGCTGCGCCTCGTCGCGGCGACGCGGCCGCGGCGCTGGTGGCGGGAACTGCTCTGGGCGCTGGGTTCGGCGGCTGGCCTGGCCGCCTTCGTCGCCTGGGGCGCCCTCGGCCGGCGGCCGATCCCCCGCCTCGTCACCAGCGACACGACGCTCCTCGTCCTCGACGTCCACTCGCACACCACGTACTCGCACGACGGTCGCCGGGGCTTTGATGCGGCGGCGAACGCGGCGTGGCATGCGCGCGCCGGCTTCGACGCGGCGTTCGTCACCGACCACAACACCGTGGGCGCCGCGGCGGACGGCCGGCGGCGTGCGACCGGGGCGGCACGCCTCCTCCCCGGCACCGAGCTATCGCTCGCCGGCCTCCACATGCTCGTCCTCGGCGTGGACACGGTCATCCCGAACCGGCCGCACAGCGCGTCGTTCCAGGCGAGCCTCGCGCTGCTCGCGCGCCTCGCTTCCGAGCCGACCGGCACGCGGCCCTTCGTGATCGCGAGCCTCCCCGAGTACTGGCGCTACCACTGGGGCCCCGAGATGGCGTCGGTGGTCGCGGCGGGGATGGAAGGGGTCGAGATCTGGACGTCGTCGCCGAAGGCGATGGCGTTCCCGCCCGGCGCACGCCGGATCGCCGTGGGCAAGGCGCGGCTGCACCACCTCTCGCTCTTCGGCGCGACCGACATGCACGGGCTGGGATGGGCGGCCACCGTCTGGAACCTGGTGCCGCTGCGCGGGTGGCGCGCGATGACCGACAGCGCGCTGACGCGCGAACTCATCGCGCACTTCCGCGCCGCCGGCCCCGACGCGGTGCGCGTGGTCGCGATCCGGCGCTGGCAGCCAGCGACGCCGGTCGGCGCCGCGGCGGCCGTTCCGGTGAACCTCGCGCTACTGCTCCGCACGGCGAGCCGGGCGCACGCTGCGGCCCTCCTGGCTTGGATCTGGCTCGTCGCCCTGCTCAGCCTCCGCAGCGCGCGGCGATCCTGACCTCCGCGGGGTCGAACGCCCCCCGCAGGTCAACGTAGCTCGCCCCGTCGGCCTGGAGGACGGGCACGAGCCGCTCCTCGACAGCGCCCCGCCGCGTCGTCACGCATCCCCCGGCGCCGAACCACGGGAACCGGAACGCCAGCCGCCGCCGCGTCAGCGCACCAAGGCGCACGACGGCCGCGCGCTCCGACGGCCGGTAGCTGACGGCAAGCGAGTCCTCGGCGAGACGCCACCCGTCGAGCCGCCACGTGAAGTCGTCGGCGATGCCGTCCACGTTCGGCGCGACGAGGATCCGGTCGAGCCGCTCGTCCACGCCGAAGAGGCCACGCGCCAGCATGTCGAGGTACGCCCCGGCCGAGAACATGAACAGGCCGTTGTTGTCGCCGCGCTCGCCGGGACGGCCCATGTTCACACGGACGATGCGGGCCACCTCCTGCTCCAGCCGCTCCCACGCGAGGCGCCGCTGGGGCGGCGTGCCGAAGGCGAAGGCGGCGTGGAGCGCCTTGAAGTCCATGATGTGCCACCCCCAGCCCCGCCAGTACGAGCGCAGGTCGTGCCAGTCGTCGCCCGTGGGGACGGCATAGAAGCCGCGCGCGCTCGCGTCCCACCAGTCGCTGCGCAGCAGTTGCGCCACCATCCGCGGGCCGATGGCGGTGTCGGTGACGCCGTCGAAGACGAGCGCGTCCACCGGCTGGAGATGGTAGTGGTCCCAGCCCCGGCCGTTGGGCAGCGCGTGGTAGGTGAACCACCCCATGGCCGGCCGCCACAGCGCGCCCATCGCGCCGCGGATGCCGGCCGCGGCGGTGCGCCACGCCGCCGCGCTGTCCGCCGCGCCCTCGCCCCCGCGCGCCTCCTCCAGCTCCGCGAGCCGGTCGAGCGCGTACGCCGAGAGGGCGTTGACGTAAGGGTCTTCGGTCCGGTAGATGGAGTCCGGCTCGAGCGGGTTCATCTCCGAGTAGGTGACGTAGCTCCCGCCCTCGACCAGACCGTCGCCGTCGCGGTCGGTCCCGAGGATGAATCGCCCGATCCGCCGCATCGCCGGCAGCTCGCCCTCCAGCCACGGCGCGTGCCGCGTCGCACGGTAGCAGGCATATCCCTTCAGGATCTGGTAGGCGTCCTTGTCCCCCATCCACCGGCCGCCCCAGTCGTCCGTCCACACGTACGGGCCCCGTGGGCCGAGCCGGTTCCAGATCTCGTGGCGCTGCGCGCCCGAGGCGTCCGCGTACCGCTTCATCAGCCGGTACTCGCCGCACACCGCGTCCCAGTCCCCGAGCTGGAGCGCGGCGATCGCGCCGTACCAGCCGTCGCGGTCGAACGCGGCGAGGAAGGTGTACGAGCCGGCCGGCATATGCCGCAGCCCGGCGATGCGGTCGTAGTCCAGCATCGGCAGCGCCGCGCCGAGGATGTGACGGAGCAGCATCTGGACGTCGGGGGCGGGCGTCGTGACGCGGAGCGCCGGCGGCCCCCGAGCCGGCGGCGGCTCAGCCGCGGCCGCGGCGGCCGCCTGCGCCGCCTCCGACTCGCTCAGCCCCACGCCGAAGACCAGCTCGGTCCGGAAGTCGCCGGCGGCATCGCGCGCGGGTTCGAGGAAGAACGACAGCGCCGCGAGCTGCACGCGCTCCGGGAGCCCCTGGCCGTCCACGACCCGCTGCACCAGCGACGAGACCGCCTCGCTCTGAATGCGTCCGCGCGTGGGCGCGGCGAAG
>CAYLJK010000243.1:0-4625 GCA_964383975.1 uncultured Gemmatimonadales bacterium
GGGCGAGGCGCGCGTCGCCTCGGCCCGGCGGCGCTACAGCGAGGAGGAGGTGCAGGAGATCCTGCGCCGCGCCGCGGAGGCGGAGGCGCGCGCGCCGACGCAGGATGGGGCGCTGACAATCGGCGGCATCGAGCAGGCCGCCGCGGAGGCGGGGATCGCCGTCGAGCGGGTGCGGGACGCGGCACGCGTGGTCACCTCGAAAGACCGCGCGGAGGGCCGCGCGGTGGCGCCGGTGGACGCGACGGGCCAGCTCCCGGACCCGAGCCCGGGCCTCACCAGACTGTTCGGCGCGCCCACGGTGCTGGCCTACGAGCGCGTCCTCGAGGGTGAGCTGCCGGAGTCGGAGTTCCCGCTGCTGATCGAGGAGTGCCGGGCCGCGTTCGGCCAGGTGGGGCAGGTCAACACGCTCGGGCGCTCGGTGTCGTGGAACCTCATCCGGGGCGCTTCCGGCGCCGGCCGCGACGTGCAGGTCCTCGTCAGCGTGCGCGGAGGGCGGACGCGCATCCAGGTGCGCGAGGCGCTCGGCAACCTGGCGGGCGGGATCTTCGGCGGGGTGGGCGGCGGCGTCGGCGGCGGCGGCCTCGGGCCGGTGATCGCCATCTTCGTGGAGGGGCTGAAGACGCCCGCCGCCCTCGCCGTGGCCATTCCGGCCTGGGTGCTCACCGCCCTGGCCACGTCACGCACGCTGTACCACTACACGGTGCGGCGGCGGCGGCGGCAGCTCGCGGAGCTGATGGAGCGGTTGGTCAAGGCGGCGAGCGAGGCGATGGACGATGGGCAATAGGCACCCTCCGGCGCCTCCGTGCCCGCTGCTCCTCGCTCCCCGCCGCCTCACCCGTCCGTCGTGATCTGCTTGATCAGCTCCCGCCGCACCGCCTCGGCCCGGTCGTGGTCCACCTGGCAGGTCCCCGCGGCCTCGTGGCCGCCGCCCCCGTAGCGCAGCGCCAGGCTGCCGACGTGGGTCCGCGACGAGCGGTCGAAGATGGACTTCCCGATGGCGAAGACCACGTTCTGCTTCTGGCGGCCCCACATCACGTGCATCGAGATGTTGCACTGCGGAAAGAGCGCGTACACGACGAACCGGTTCCCCGCGAAGATCGTCTCCTCGTTCCGCAGGTCCACCTCCACCAGGTTCTGGTGCACGGTGCCGCAGCGCAGCAGCTGCGCCTTGAACGACTCCTGGTGCTCGCGGTACAGCGCCACGCGCTCGGCCACGTCAGGGAGGGCGAGCACCTCCTCGGCGGTGCCGCGCGCGCAGTGGTCCACCAGTTTCATCATGAGCTGGTAGTTCGACACGCCGAACTCCTTGAACCGGCCCAGCCCGGTGCGGGCGTCCATCAGGAAGCCGAGGAGCACCCATCCCTGCGGGTCGAGGACCTCCTCGGGCGTAAACCAGGCGGCGTCCGCCTTGTCCACGGCCTCGATGAGGCTCTCGCTGACATCCGGGAAGCCCCCGGGCCCGCCGTAGTGCCGGTACACGACGCGCGTGGCCGATGGGGCGTCCGGGTCCAGGATGAGGTTCTTCGGGTGCTCGCCGCCCATGCGGACCACCTCACTGGCGTGGTGGTCGAAGACCAGGTGGGCCCGAGGCGAGTAGGGGAGGTTGGTCGTGATGTCCTGCTCGGTGATCTCGACCTTCCCGTCCTGCACGTCCTTGGGATGGACGAAGAGGATCTCGGCGATCATGCCGCGGCTCTTCAGCAGCGCGGCCGAGGCCACGCCGTCGAAGTCGCTGCGGGTCACGAGTCGGAAGGTCTGCTCGGCCATGGTCGCTCCCGGAAGCGGGGAAGGGGCTCGGAACGCTGCCCAATCTAGCGCGCGGCGGCGGCCGGCCGCCAACCGCGCCGGACCTCGCGCGGCGCGCGGTCACCCGATAGCCTTCTTCCGGCCTTCTCCCGGATCCATCCATGATGCTCCGATGCCTGGTTTCGGCCCTGCTGCTCGCCTGCTCCACCGCGGCCGTCGCGCCGCTTGCGGCCCAGTCCACCCTCACGCGGCAGGAGCAGCGGCTCCGTGACGCCGTCCGCGCCGCGGCCGAGGACCGGCTCGCGTATCTGCAGCGCGTGGTGGACATCCCTAGCAGCACGCTGAACCTCGAGGGCGTGCGCCGGGTGGGCGAGGTGTTCCGCGCTTCGCTCGACTCGCTCGGCTTCACGACGCGATGGGTCGAGATGCCGGAGGCGATGCGTCGCGCCGGCCACCTGGTGGCGCAGCACCGCGGGCGCCCGGGGACGAGCCGGATCCTCCTCATCGGACATTTCGATACCGTCGTGGAGCCCGCCGGACCGACCTTCGCGCGCCGCGACTCGATGGTCCACGGCGTCGGCGTCGCGGACATGAAGGGCGGCAACGTCATCATCCTCTACGCGCTGAAGGCCCTCCAGGCGGTCGGCGCGCTCCGGGACCTGGACGTGACGGTGGTCTTCACGGGGGACGAGGAAGATCCGGGGCACCCGCGCGACGTCGCCCGGCAGGCGCTGCTCGACGCGGCCCGGGAGTGCGACGTGGCGCTGGCGTTCGAGGGCGGATCCCGCAGCATGGCGACCATCGCGCGGCGCGGGACCGCCACGTGGCGTGTCAGCGCGACCGGCCGGCAGGCGCACTCCGCGGGTGTGTTCGGGCCGGGTGCGGGCTTCGGCGCCATCTACGAGCTCGCCCGCATCCTCGACGGCTTCCGCACCCGGGTCGCCGGCGAGCGGTACCTCACGCTCAACGTGGGGACGGTCGTCGGCGGCACGGACGTCGGCTACGACACGGTGGAATCCCGCGGGACGGCGGCCGGCAAGACGAACGTCGTGGCCCGCGCCGCCGTGGCGGAGGGCGACCTCCGGTTTCTCACGATCGGGCAGCGCGACAGCGCCCGCGCGCGGATGGAGGCGGTCGTCGCGCAGCACCTTCCCGGCACGTCCGCCGAGTTCGCGTTCTCGGAGGGCTATCCGCCGATGCCGCCGACGGACGGGAACGCGCGGCTCCTCGCGGTGCTCGACGAGACGAGCCGTGCCCTCGGCTACGGCCCCGTGACCGCGCTCGACGCGGCCGCGCGCGGGGCGGGGGACCTGTCGTTCGTCGCGCACCTGGTGGACGGGCTGGAGGGGATGGGCGCCATCGGCTCCGGCGCCCACGCGCCCAACGAACGCGCGTCCATCCCGGCGCTGGACATGCAGACCGAGCGGGCGGCGGTGATGGTGCTGCGGCTGGGGAGCCAGCGGGGAGCGGGGAGCAGGTAGCCGCCGGATCCACCGGCGCGGCCGGATTGTGCCCGGAACTCGCCGCCGCTACCTTCCGGCTGGCGATCCGCGCGCGGTCCGCCGCGCACTGGTTCTGGTGGCACCACGAAGGGGCCGGCGTTCGCGCCGGCCCTTGTGGTTTGGGGATCGCACGCCGAGGCGGCGGGTGCCGTCCGGCAGGAACCCAGGCCGCTCGTGAGGGTTTCGATCACGACCTACACAGGAGCAGGACGGTATGCGAGTCAGGGGCAAGGTGAAGTGGTTCAATGACGCGAAGGGCTTCGGGTTCATCACGCCGGACAGCGGGGAGAAGGACTGCTTCGTCCATCACTCGGCCATCCAGGCGCAGGGCTTCAAGAGCCTGAAAGAGGGTGACGCGGTCGAGTTCGACATCGTGCAGGGCCAGAAGGGACCCGCCGCCGACAACGTCGTCAAGCTGTAGCGCGGATCGGCCGGAGACCCCGGGTCGGGCCGCGTGCCGACCCGGGGTCAGCCGTTGGATGGACCCGTGGCGTTACGCGGGGGCCGGCTTGGGAGTCGTCTGAGCACCACCGAGCCCGAGGAGTGGGGACATGCGGAACCTGCTGATGGCGGCGGCCGCCGCCTGCCTGGCGGCCACGCCCAGCACCCTGGTGGCGCAGGCAGGCCCGCGCTTCGGGGCACAGCTCAGCCTGGCGGACGACACCGACGTGGGCCTCGGCGTGCGGTTCGAACGGCGGCTCACGCTGCCGCGGGCGCAGGACCTGCGGTTCATCGGGAGCTTCGACTTCTACTTCCCTGACGACCCGCTGCGCTACTGGGAGATCAACACGAACGTCGCCTGGGGCTTCCGCATCGCCGGCAGCCGGCTCGCGCCGTACGCCGGGGGCGGCCTCAACGTCGCGCGCGCGAGCCTGGACGGCGTGCCGCGCTCGGGGGACACCGACATCGGCCTCAACCTGCTCGGTGGGTTCCGGTTCCCGGGGCCCGCCCGCGTGACCCCGTTCCTCGAGTTGCGCGTCGAGCTCAGCGGCGGCGACCAGGTCGTCCTGGCCGGCGGCCTCATGTTCTGACGGGGGTCAGCCCGGCCGCAGATGGCGCCCCGGCATGCATGGCCGGGGCGTCGGCATTCATGGCGGCCTTTGCAGCGGGATCGGGTCGTGCTACCCTCTCCGGCGCCGATGCCCGCTCCGACGGTCAGCTATGCACGCCGACTCGGCCTTTTCTCGGCCACGATGCTGGTCGTCGGCGGCATCATCGGCTCCGGCATCTTCCTCAATCCGGCGATCGTCGCGCAGCGCGTCGGCTCGACACCGCTCACGCTCGCCGCCTGGGTCCTCGGCGGGGTCATCGCGCTGCTCGGCGCGTTCTGCTTCGCGGAGCTGGGCGCGCGGCGGCCGCAGGTCGGCGGCGGCTACG